>NZ_JBFUIQ010000037.1:0-35806 GCF_056401795.1 Peribacillus sp. P4_D6 | reverse complement strand
CCGCATGAAACTGCGATAGCGGAAAGTTATGATAAGCCCGTTTTCATAACTCATTACCCAACCAAAATCAAGCCTTTCTATATGCAGCCAGATCCTGACAGGGAAGAAGTCGTTCTTTGTGCTGATTTAATCGCTCCGGAAGGATATGGAGAAATAATTGGCGGTTCAGAACGGATTCATGATCAGGGATTGCTTGAACAGAGAATCAATGAGCATGGCTTGAGCGAAGATGCTTACAAATGGTATATGGAATTAAGAAAATATGGCTCTGTGCCGCATTCAGGCTTCGGTTTGGGATTGGAACGCACCGTAGCATGGATCAGTGGAGTCGAGCATGTCCGTGAAACCATCCCGTTCCCACGTCTATTAAATCGATTATATCCTTGATTACGTTATGAAGCGGTTATCTTGCCTATTGGCAGATAACCGTTTTTTGTTAAAATTATAAACTTATTCGATGAGCCGTATTCATGTTATACTAAACCAGAGGTGTCCAAAAACATGAATAAAGAACATTTATATGCGTGGTTTAAGGAAGGAACGATAACGATTCCATCCTTTTTGTTGACTAACTATAGTGCAATGGGACTGAATGAACAAGAAATGGTCCTATTATTACAATTGCAAAGCTTCATCGATAAAGGTAATCATTTCCCTGCACCCTCCCAACTTTCTGACCGAATGACATTGCAGGAAACGGAATGTCTATTCATGATCCAGCGTTTGGTCCAAAGGGGATTTGTTGAAATGGTGGTTGAGGGGAGCCAAGAAATCGGACAGGAAAAATATTCGTTGTCTCCACTGTATGAAAAAATGATGGACTGTTTCTTGAAAACTTTGAAACAGGCAGAGTCTGCAGAAATTCAAAAAGCGGGGGAGAGCCTTTATACGATTTTTGAACAGGAGTTCGGCCGCCCTTTATCTCCCTTTGAATGTGAGACATTGGCAATGTGGATGGAGGATGACCATCAACCTGAAATCATTAAGTCAGCTCTGAGGGAGTCTGTCATTTCCGGAAAATTGAATTTCCGATACATTGATCGAATTTTATTCGAGTGGAAAAAGAATGGAATTAAAACCTTGGAACAGGCAAGGGAGCAAGGACAAAAATTTAGAGTTCATCAAAAGAGGGACCGAAAGACGGAAACTGCACAACCATTGAAAGATGTGCCTTTCTATAACTGGCTCGAGCAGTAATGTAAATTGAAGGAGAACCGATATGTTGAATAAAGCTCAAATTCGATATTGTCTGGATACGATGGGTGAAATGTTTCCGGATGCCCATTGTGAGCTGAATCACTCCAATCCATTTGAATTGGTGGTTGCTGTTGCCCTTTCAGCTCAGTGTACGGATGTATTAGTCAATAAAGTGACGAAGGATTTATTTCAGAAATATAAAACGCCTGAGGATTACATAAGCGTTCCGATTGAAGAGTTGGAAAATGACATTCGCTCAATCGGTTTGTTTCGTAACAAGGCTAAGAATATACAAAAGCTGTCGCGCATGCTGATCGAAGAATACGGTAAGGAAGTTCCGAGAGATCGTGATGAGCTTGTTAAATTGCCTGGCGTTGGCAGAAAGACGGCGAATGTAGTCGTTTCCGTTGCTTTTGATGTGCCGGCGATCGCTGTGGATACCCATGTAGAGCGTGTTTCCAAGCGCCTGGGATTATGCCGTTGGAAGGATAGTGTCCTCGACGTTGAAAAAACGCTGATGGCTAAGATACCAAAGGATGAGTGGTCCGTTACGCATCACCGCCTGATATTCTTTGGACGCTATCATTGCAAGGCCCAGTCACCAAGATGTGAAACCTGCCCGCTTCTCGATTTATGCCGTGAAGGAAAAAAAAGAATGAAAAGGAAAGAAGCCAATTGACGCAGTCCATATCATTAAAAGTCCCTGAAGAATTGGCCCATCATTTGTTTTTTCCTGAAAAGGAAACCATCTTGGAAAAAGAACGATATGCAGGTTGGAGTGAAACGATTCCATTCGAGGCTTTCCCGTATGAGTTACTTTATTATAATAATGTAGAAGCCTATGCTCCCTGGACGAAGGGGGCAATGCATGTAAAGGAACTGCTGGAGAGATGGAAGGGAATTGATTCGGAATGCAGATTGCTATATTCTGAGCGAAAAGCAGGACAGACCTTGGGACTCATGAAGCAGGGGATCGGTTTATTTTTAACCGCAGTCTTCTGGATGCATGGGCAGCCAGTGGCATTGAATGATATCCGGTGCCAAATACAATCCTTTAACAATATTCCGGTGAACATGGATGAAAGGCTTTCTTTCATCCTTGCCAGACCCGCTTTTTTTCATTCTTATAGACAGCTCAGTGAGTTGTTCCGAGAATTTGAAAAACAATATGTAAAGTTCATGATCAAAAATAAGAACAGCCAAAAAAACGTCTAAGCCAAAAGCTTAGACGTTTTTTTAGGTCAATCTTCATATATATTTATTCGGTATCTTGGTTTGGATCTGGGTCCGGATTAGGATCGGGATCAGGGGTCTCGACTGGTTTTTCCTCTTCTACCGTTCCAGGGTCAGTGGTATCATCCCCGCCCTCGACATCCTCTCCATTATTGCCATTTCCGTCATCCGTGTTGTTGCCATTTCCATTACCATTACCATTGTTGCCATTGTTGCCATTGCCATTATTGTCGTTATTGCCATTATTACCGTTATTGCCATTATTGTCGTTATTATCTTTATTGCCGTTTTCGCCATTGTTATTTTTGTCTTCGTCTTGTTTATCCTCTTCGCCTTCAGCAGGAGTTTCTTGTTCCGGATTTTCACCTTCGGCAGGATCTTCAATCTTCTCGTCCTCAGTATCCTCAGGGACTACCGCTTCAGCAGGTATTTTGACAGATGTACTCGCAGGATCACTTTGTTGGTTATCCACTAGAGCTACCACTGAGAAAGTATATTTACTTCCAGGGGTTGGATTAGGAATGGTTAAACTAGTATCCTTCGATCTTTTCAATACGCTCTGTGCGCCGCCGTCAACGGACATCTTAACCTCGAATTGGGTATTCCCATTACCTTTAGGATATGACCATGATAAATTGATTTCATTGCTTTCCTGGTTGTAAGAAGCGTTAATGCCAGGAACGTCGATTTTTTCATATTCTGTCGTCACTTGTGTAGGCTCGTGACCTTTAACATAATATTCATAAGTGATTTTACTGCTTGGTGTATATTCATTGGCTTTAACAGCTGGATTCGAACCTTTGATGACTCCAACCTTCACAACACTGTCAGGTTGATCAAAGTCTTTCGTTTCTTTTGATTGGGCCATATGTTCCATTAAATTCTTAAAGATGAATTTAGGGATTCTTTGAGATGATTCACCCAGATATTCCATTTGCTCACCAGATGCATTATCATAACCAGCCCAAACCGCGACTGTATAATTGGTAGTGTAACCTGCCATCCAGCTATCTTTTACACCTGAAGATGGGATGTTGTTCGCTGCACGCTGTTCAGGCGTGAAGTTGGTTGAACCTGTTTTACCGGCTACCGGGAGGCTAGGGATATTGGCTAACCTTCCTGTTCCAAAAGGTTCTTTCATGACGCTTTTCAACATGTCCGTCACGATGAAAGCTGTTGAATCTTTCATGACCGGCTTTGATTCCGTCTTGTTTTTGATGGTTGTTTTATCACGTAAAACAATCTTTTTCACACTATGCGGTTCATTATAGATACCGTTGTTTCCGAATGAACTGTATGCACCGGCAAGTTCAAGTGTAGAAACATCCTTACCGCCGCCCAATGCTGCCGATTCGGTAATCTCCTTATCAAAAGGAATGCCAAGGTCAGTGGCAAAATCACGTGCCCGGTCCAAGCCGACTGCTTGAAGCGTTTTTAAGGCAGGAATATTTAATGACCGTGCCAATGCTTCCCGAGTCGTTACAGTGCCATAATGTCGTCCGGAAGCATTTTTAAGCGGTGTTCCATTACTGTAAGTGTATTCCTCATCCTTGATTTGGTGGTAGGTGGACCAATTTAAATATTCCACGGCAGGACCGTAATCCAGAATCGGCTTAATGGTCGAACCAGGTGATCGCTTGGCATCCGTTGCATAATTCCAGCCGCGTTTAACCGTCGTATTCCTGCCGCCGCCCACTGCTTTAATTTCACCAGTTTCTGTATCGAGTAATGTGACTCCGGCTTGGAGATCTTTACTTGGATAATTGATGATTTCATCACTGTTCAACATGTTATAAACATATTCTTGGGCATCTTTATCAATGGTCGTCTGGATTTCCAAACCATCGGTAAATACGTTATAGTCACCCATATCTCCGACTTCCTCAATTACCAAATCGATGAATGCATCGTATGCGGTCGTATCGATTTGGCTCTTATCGATTTCTTGAAGTCCTTCTGTTATATCGATGCTTTGTGCATTTTTCATTTCCGTTTCAGTGATATATCCATGTTTGTTCATTAAGTGCAAGACAATATCACGGCGTTCTTTCGCACGTTCAGGGTATTTATACGGGTCATACCTGCTTGGGCTTTGCGGTAATCCTACAAGCATGGCCGCTTCGTTCAATTTCAATTCGTTAAGATCTTTTCCATAATAAGTTTGCGATGCAGTTAAGATCCCGTTGGCACGGTTTGCAAAGAAAATCTTATTCACATACATTTCGAAAATTTCTTCTTTTGTATATTTTCTTTCAAGCTGTATGGATAGCCACATTTCCTGGACTTTCCTTTTAATGGTCTTATCAGGCGTTAAATAAGAACGCTTGATGACCTGCTGGGTCAATGTACTTGCACCCTCTGAGCCGAATCCGTTTTTGACGTTGGCTATGACGGCACTGCCCAGACGTAAGAAATCGACCCCGTGATGCTCATAAAAGCGGGAATCTTCCGTTGCCAGGAAAGCTTCTTCGACAAGATCGGGTATGTCTTCATAATTTACATAATCCCGGTTTTCCTTTCCGATTTCAGCAAGTAATTTACCATTTTCATCGAGAATCTTGGATGTGACCGGATCTTTTAAAAGCTTGTCGTCAAGTTCTGGAGCGTCGCTTATAAAATAAGCCATTGCAGCTCCTCCGGCAACCAGGCCTATTATTCCGAATGTAACAAGTATAAGGAAAATCCGCTTAAGCATATTGGTTGGTTTTTTAGGACTTTTATTCTGTTCCTTTTTTTGAGTCTGCCCCTGCTTTCGGCGTTCTTCTCTAGTATTATATTTTTCAGCCATTACAGCTAACCTGCCTTTCTAAAAAACTAAAAATTTTCTGAGATGAGCGAATCTACTACTTTAATATAGTCAATTCTCGGTTGAAAGCCAAGAGTAATCTTTCGTGAACTGCTTTCAACCTCTTGAAGAGTTATAGATTTGCGTCCGCCTTCTTTCATTCTCTTCCAATAAAAACTCAGTTGTTCGGAACTCATTAAATATATATCATCCATTGCGGAAAACCGGATGATGACAAACGCAATTCCGTCATGCTGAACGATATGCTTCATATGTTCAATTTGATGGTCATGAAAATTCTTCAGCGGGAACGAACTGCTGTTTTTCGTTTCCTTTGCCTCAAAATCAATGTACTTTCCTTTATAAACACCATTATAATCGGTGGTCGATGCTTGTTTGAAATAAGCTTCTTTAATGACTGCAGCACTTCTTTTCGGATAGTGGACATCGACAATTTGTATGGGTGTCGGTTTTTTATGGATGACGGCAATGCCGTGTGCTAAATAATACTGATTGGTTTCGTTCAAATCGTCTTCCAATGTTTTTCCCCGGTTGCTGTAACTGATTTTTTTTAGTGGACTTTTCTTTTCTTCCATAGCCTGCGGTACAAATCTTCGTCCGTTGGGATAATGAAATGCCACTTTTACCCCTCCTTTTTTTCACTTATCTATATTAGCAAAAAAAGAATCCAAAATGTGAATAAAAAGAATTGTTTCTTAGAACGATAGGATTTATGTACAACTATATGTCACAATTCATCGCTATAGAAAGGCTAGATGCGAATGTTAAAGACGGAAAAGCAGTTGCTCCAATCCATAAAAGCCCAAACTGCAAAAGGGAATAGGGATAATATATCAAGAACGAAGGCATATGAACAATTTTTTAGAATCCATCCAGAAATACAATGGTCTTTTTTAGCCGGGATGGTTTCCAGGAATGCAGGCTGGAATATGTGTGATCTTGAAGGGATTTGGTTTTCCAATTTACTTGGCCTTAAATACAGGCATCAATTATTCCTAACGTATGAAGAAGCCAACTGGAGAATATTCCAAGATGCATATCCGCAATTACTTCTCTATCATTATTCGACGAAATATGGACGTCCATTGTTTCACTTATGTCATTATTTTTTTATTACCAAATTCATGAAGAACGAATGGCATTCCTTTTGGAAATATGGAAATCGTGAAAAATTAGTCACTGCGCTTATCATAAATGAACAAAACATCATTGAAGAACCGGTTATTAAAAAGCAATCCTTCGTTTTTCATTCTCTGTTATTTTTCCTGCAGGATTGGATGCATTTTAGCACAGTTTTATTTCCTACTTGCAATGGGGAAATGTATGGCTCGTCCGTTTCGCATTTTAGAAATATCGATAAAAGGATTGAATTGGGGAAAAGGTTGGCTGGGCTTTTATTTTCTGAAGATTTATTTCCACTATTTTATGAATTTTCCTGCAGGACTGAACCAACGGGTGCCAGATATGATTATGAACAATATCGAAAAAAGCCTAGATACCATGATACCCCGATGCTGAGAGGAGTATATCCATTGATTCATCATCAAGCAGGGGAGACAGAGCAATGGGATATGAAAAAAAAGGTTAAAAAAAAATGGTTCATTGAACCCAAATGGGAAGAAGACCCGCATTTGACGGAATGGTATGATCATAAACAAAAGCAGCTGCACACGGCAGCAATAATCAAAAATTGGATTTTATAATAGGAAACAGGGAAGGCGTCGATGAAGCCTTCCCTGTTTATCGTTCAGTATTTATTACTTACGTAGAGGGGCGGTTTTCTCCACTAAGTTTCGGGTTTCCCGTTCCTGCCTCTTTAGTGGGCGGCTTTTGTCGTTTTTCGTTTTTCTGCTGTCTGCTTTCATTCGACTGCATAAAATCACCTCCTGTCTGTATTCTTGTTTAAAACTCCATTCTTCATTCTGCCATTGTTGTCGAAGGGCATAATAAATTAAGTGAATTGCACTTTCTTTGCCGATTAGCTTCTAGTTTTGTCAGTCATGAAGGGCTTTCAGATAAAAAAAAGAATAGTACAGGTAAAGAATGGGAGGGATCAGCATGGTCAATAAAAGTGTCGCAACAGAAGAGATATTAAGGATGATAGCTGAGATCAGTACCAGCCTGGATCGTTTGGAAATTTCATATGGGGAAACTGTAAATACAGTGCGGTGTAAACTATGGGCGGAACAATATACTTTGGTTAATGAAGCCCAGGAAGCCATTGAGAAAGCCGAGGATTATTGGGTGAATGCTGAAGGTGTGAACCACTCCTTTTCCATTGTTCCGGAAAAAACAATTATGAAACACAAGGTTTTCACTGAATTGCACGTATAATCCGCAGGAATTTCATTTTATGGAGAACTGGATTATACTAAGGGAAACAAATGTACGGAGGAATATATTGTGCAAAAAGAAAAACTGCAGCTATTAACAGAACAATTGATTAAATATACGGACCAGGCAGATGATATTTATGAGGGTGTACGCCTGGAAGGAAAGGAAAAGGATTTCTTTTCTGAAGTAAAGCCGTTTGCAGATCAGGTCAGGACCGTATGCATCGAATGGGAAACAGGAATGAAGGAGTGGATGAAAGAAACCGAATTTAGGCATCTTTTCCCCGAGCAAATCGAACAAACCGCCCATAACCTTTCTGATGTGGCCGTTCAGGCATTTTTTCCTAAAACAAGTTATAAGCGATTTAAAAGCCATGTCCAGTCGATCGAATTCATCCTTAATAATGTAAAAACGGAAATCGATCGGATTTTATCATAAAAACACCTACACTTTATTCCTTCTTTTTTCATATATTATCAGAACCATGTAATGAAAAAGAGGAGGGCTTATTGTCATGATGAGATCCGGTTATAACCAAATCTCCCCAAATCAAGGACAGTTTCCTCAATCAATGCCGGAAAATTGGGGAGGATACCAACAGCCAATGCCGTATCCTCCGCCAAATAATCATAATCTTGAACAACCATTTATGTATCCATATCATCACCAGGATACAGGGGGCTATATGACGCCATATCATGATCCTTATCAGCAGGCAGCGTATCACCCATTTCAACCAGTCCCGCAGCAGGCGATGCCCGTGGGAGCTTATCCGGGCAACAGTGTTATGCAGCCAATGGCACAAATGCAGCCAATCCAGCCCAATCTTCAGCCGCAAGCTTTTAGTCCGTTCGCAAATCCGTTACAGCCAGCTAAAAGACCTCCGCAAAGTCAGCAGCAGGCTCATAATCCATATCCAAAGCAGCAGTTCATGCAAAAACCCCAGCCATCGGGTTTCAAATCGGTCATGAATCAATTCAAAACACAAGATGGCTCCATGGATATAACGAAGATGATGAACACAGCTGGACAAATGATGAATACAGTTTCCCAAGTATCTTCAATGGTCAAAGGAGTAGGTGGCTTCTTCAAAGCATAGATGGTGAATAAAGAAAAAAGCAGACTTACAAGTGACCAGCCACTTTTTTAAGTCTGCTTTTATTCATGCCTAATGGATTTCAATCCGATTCCCCCTGATTTTGGGTAGGTGAAGCGTGAGGATGCCATCGCGATGTCGAGCGGTCACATTTGCTTCATCAATCGGTTTTGGAAAGGAAATGGTTCTTGAAAAAGTACCGGCTGAAACTTCCTTTTGGAACAATCCTTGATTTTTATCCTTTCTATCTCCATGCTTTGCGGATATGGTTACGGAATGGGCCAGTACATCAATTGATATTTGGCTGCGTGGAATTCCGGGCAAGGTGGCAGTTAGGGTATATTCTGAATGCGTTTCATGAATATCAACCGGAAAGCTGCGTTCTTTCGCCGAGCCGAAGAAATCGTCAAGGGATTTCAGCATGCCTTTAGGTGGCCTTTCGGAAAACAGCCGATCCATTTTGTTAATGAAATGGGAAAAGGGTTCCATTCGATTCCGGTTATTATTTTTTTCAGAAGAGGTCATCACGGTGCTCCTTTCTAAAAAATTCCTTTGCCTATAAGCTATGTGAGGAATGAAGAAATGTGAATGGACTGTTGGGTTTCAGATTCAGGTCCATAGGGAATAACGGTACTGAATGATTAATAAAGGAAATGAGGGATTAATATGACAGATAGCAAGCTTTCCTACATAGATACCGGGAAAGGAAAGGAGACAATGATGTTTATCCATGGATTTTGCGGAAGCCATGAATATTGGAGCGACATCATTGCTGGATTAAAGGAAGAATACCGGGTTATTGCCGTTGATTTACGGGGACATGGTGCAAGTGAGGAAATAGGGGAGTCTTTCTCGATTGAAGATATGGCAGCTGATATTGCGTCATTTTTGGAAGAACTGGAAATCGGACAGGTATATATGTTTGGTCATTCGCTTGGGGGATATATCACCTTGGCATTCGCAGAAAGGTTTCCTGGGAAATTGTCTGGTTTTTCATTGGTACATTCCACCGCTTTCCCGGATGATGAGACTGGAAAGGCGGGGCGCTTAAAATCAGTCGAGAAAATCGAAAGTGAGGGAATCCCTGCTTTCATTGACGGACTTATACCGAAGCTTTTCGCTCATTCCGATGATCCCAATATTGAACATACAAAGGAAATCGGATATAAAACAAGTGAAATTGGTGCGATAGGGTCTTTACATGCCATGAGGAACAGAATGGACAGAAATCATGTTCTCGAAGATACGAAGTTGCCTGTCCTTTTGGTTGCAGGTGAAAAGGATAAGGTGATTCCCGTTGAAAAAACCTTTTCTGTAAAAGGGAGCCATATCAATGAAGTAATACTTAAGGGCAGCGGCCATATGGGAATGTTGGAAGCTCCAGGCAGATTAATTGAAGAAATCATTCGCTTTGTCGAGAAGAATTAAGTGAAAAAAATGACCGGGCTGGAAACGAGATGTTGACGTTTCCAGCTTTTTTTTTTGAATAGGAAATAGTTTCCCTTTTGCATAGAACGTTCATTCGGTAGAATAGGAGGATGAGGTGGTTAAATGAAACTGCGAAAAAATTTACTGGAAGTCATAAAGGATCTAAAAACAAATGAAGATTTTAAAGAAAATATAGTACATTGGCAAGTCATTGAAGCAAAAGAGGCAAAACATGTTCCTTTTCCAGAAGCAATGAATGATAAGATCAAGCATGCTCTTGAAACTCGGGGGATTAATGGTTTGTATACCCATCAGGCAACTGCATTTGATACTGCTGTCAGCGGCAATAGCCTTGTAGCGGTAACACCTACAGCTTCTGGTAAAACATTATGCTATAACTTGCCGGTCCTTCAAAAAATACTGGAAGATGAAAAAACCAGGGCGCTATATATTTTTCCGACAAAAGCACTGAGCTATGATCAAAAAAGCGAATTGAATGAAATGATTCATGAAATGGATGCTGAAATAAATAGTTATACATACGATGGGGACACACCTTCAAATATCAGGCAAAAAATCCGCCAGGCCGGACATATCGTGATCACCAATCCTGATATGCTCCATTCAGGAATCCTGCCCCATCATACGAAATGGGTCTCATTATTTGAAAACTTGAAGTATGTGGTCATCGATGAACTTCATATTTACCGAGGCGTTTTCGGAAGTCATACAGCCAACGTCATTAGAAGGTTAAAAAGGATTTGCAATTTTTATGGAAGCGACCCTGTATTCATCTGTACTTCCGCTACGATCAATAACCCAAAAGAGTTGGCAGAAGAGCTTACGGAAAAACAAATGGTCCTTATCGATAATAACGGAGCCCCGAGTGGGAAAAAGCATTTTGTGTTTTACAATCCCCCAATAGTCAATAAACCGCTGAACATACGCAGGAGTGCGGTTTTGGAAGTCAGGAAGCTGGCAAATGAATTTTTGAAAAATAAAATTCAAACCATCGTTTTTGCGCGAAGCAGGGTTCGTGTGGAAATTCTATTGACATATTTACAGGAGCTTGTATCAAAGCAATTGGGGCCAAAATCAATCAGGGGCTATCGCGGCGGATATCTGCCAACACAGCGTAGGGAAATTGAACAAGGCCTTAGGGATGGTTCCATTTATGGAGTGGTATCCACAAATGCACTTGAGTTGGGTGTCGATATCGGCCAGCTTCAGGTTTGCATAATGACTGGTTACCCTGGATCCATATCGAGTGCCTGGCAACAGGCGGGACGGGCAGGCAGGAGACATGGTGAAGCATTGATCATCATGGTTGGCAGTTCCAGTGCCCTTGATCAATATATCGTACAGCATCCCGATTATTTCTTTACCAGAAATCCAGAAACGGCAAGAATCAATCCGGATAATCTTTTGATCCTGGTTGATCATGTAAAATGTGCAGCATATGAGCTGCCATTTAAAAAAGGCGATACATTTGGGAAAACAGAGATTATGGACGTTCTTGAATTCCTTACAGAAGAAAGGGTCTTACACTTGAATGGGGACAAATGGCATTGGATGAATGATGCTTTTCCCGCAAGCAATATCAGCCTGCGTTCAGCGGCACAGGAAAATGTCGTGATCATCGACCAAACGAATGCACCGGTTAATCGGGTCATTGGGGAAATGGATACGTTCAGTGCAATGACCCTTCTCCACGATGAAGCCATTTATTTGCACCAGGGAATTCAATTTCAGGTGGAAGAACTTGATTGGGATGAAAAGAAAGCTTATGTACGAGAAGTCAATGTGGACTATTATACGGATGCTAACCTTGCTGTCCAGTTGTCTGTATTGGAAGTCGATAAACAGCGATCCTTCGCTTCCACAGCAGCTGCTTTTGGTGATGTCGCAATCCGGGCAATGCCTACGATCTTCAAGAAAATCAAATTCGAAACTCATGAAAATATTGGTTCAGGACCAATCAGTCTTCCGGAGATGGAGCTGCATACGAGTTCGGCCATGCTTTCCATGGATTCTGATATATTCAATTGGGACGAAAATCGAATAGAACAAGGAATGATAGGAGCCTCCCATGCTCTAAATTACATGATTCCGCTATATGTTATGTGCGATCCGCATGATATCCATGTGTATCCGCAGGTTAAGGCAGCGCATAATGAAAAACCGACCATTTTCATCTATGATAGTTATCCGGGTGGCATAGGGTTAAGTGATAAAGTATATGAAAACTCTGAAGTCATCCTGATGGAAACAATATCAATGATCGAGAATTRCACTTGTGAAAGCGGCTGTCCCTCCTGTATCGGAACGGAATCTGCAACGAAAACAGCCAAGAGTGATGCCAAACAATTATTAGGTCAATTTTGCAAGCAAAAACATTAATAGATTACAGGGATCCGTGAAAAGAGGTGTAATTTCATGTCTTTAAAAAATAAACTAAACCGTATGAAAACCCATATGAACCTAGAGAAACATACTTCTCCTATAGAAGTAATTGACCAGAAAGAGAATGAAGAAATTCCTTACTTTGAAAAGTGGCTGGAGAACGATACCGTTTCCTTTCATTTCGATGGTGACTATTGTTTCATTAGGGAAGTCCGCTACCCTATAAATCACAAACACGGCTTATATGCATTTTCCGAGCTGAAGAAGGTTGTAAAGGAGTGGAATCAAGCTTCATTGGAGCATCCACTCTCCGCCAAGGGCGTTAAAAGTGAAGATCTGTTTTTCTTCGATACGGAAACGACAGGGCTTGGAGGCGGAGCGGGCAATACCATTTTTTTACTTGGCTATGCGTATTTAGAAGGTGAAGAAGTTGTCGTGAAGCAACATATCCTTCCGCAGCCAGGAAGTGAAATCCCGCTTTATCAAAGCTTTCTGGAAAACATCAATTACGAAACCCTTGTCACATATAATGGTAAATCCTTTGATTGGCCTCAGCTAAAAACAAGACATACCTTGATAAAAGAACATGTACCAAAACTACCGGAGTTCGGACATTTCGATTTGTATCATGCTTCAAGGCGCCTTTGGAGAAACAAATTGGAGCGAGTGAAATTATCTGCGGTCGAAACAGATATTTTAGGTGTACATAGAGAGGATGATATTCCTGGATATTTGGCGCCGATGATTTATTTTGATTTTGTTGAGAGGAAGAATCCGGAAATTCTGTTTGGGATCATGAAGCATAATGAATGKGATATCTTATCACTGATCACATTGTATATTCATTTGTCCCGAAAAATCCTCCAAATCGATGGATATACGGAAGAGTCCATGGAGATTGCACGATGGCTCGATTATTTGGGGAAAAAAGAGGAGTCAGTTGAGACATATCAAAAAATATTGGAAGCGGGAAGTGAGGAAGATCGGATAATGGCTGGTCATGCCTTAGCTTTCCAGAAAAAGAAGCTAAAACAATTCAATGAAGCTTTGGAGATTTGGAAGGAAGTTGCCTTAAAAGGGAATGTGCAAATAAGGATACAGGCGCAGATTGAATGTGCAAAATTATACGAACATCAATTTAAGGAAGTCGGTCATGCTCTAAAATGTTCAATAATCGCCCATCAAGAGATGGTAAGAGAAGGGATCACTCAGGAAAAAAAACAATTGGAATTGGAAAAGAGGATTCGGCGGCTCGAAAAGAAAGAAGGTTCAAAGGATATTTCTGTATAAAATAAAGGAATGAGAATGGTCTTTTAGTGCAAAAGGATGAAAATAAAAAATATGTATACAATTATTGTAGCCTTCAACTATTGTGTGTAAAATGGAAAGAGTTGAGGGTGAAATTCCAAGCGTTCATTTCATACCTTTACATCAAATAAAATTAAGGTGAAAGCGGAGCGGAGAAATGTATAAAACGACTTTATTTCTATTTTTTGTTGTCCTTTGTTTAACGATTGTTTTATTTACCTCATTAAAAGACAGTCTCTATTCCTTTTTGTAGAAAATAACCCTCTATATTTGAAGAGATAGCATTCATATAATAGTGTACTTATCGACAGCCATACATCGTTTTATACTTATTCTGTATAATTAGGTCATTTCATCAGTACACGTATCCCCTTTTTTTCATAGTCTGTAATGTAAGACTAAACTTATCATGATGAAAGGGGACGTATATAAATGTATTTTCGTAATTGTGGAGGAAATAAACCCCATGTTATGGGAGCATCCAACAATGTAATGGGCGCACACAACAATGTAATGGGCGCATCAACCGGTAAAAAAAATTCCAACGTAATGGGAGCGTCTGACGTAATGGGAGCCTATAGTCCATCGGCTGTGTCTCCAGCTCAATATGGTCCATCGGCTGTGTCTCCAGCGCAATATGGTCCAACACAAACATCTCCATCTCAAGTTGCCCCAGCGCAAGTTTCTCCAACACAGCAATATGTTAATACGAATGTATCGAACACAGTGATTCCTGTCGTTCATCCATCACATACTACAAATGTCAATAAACATGTGAACACGTTTAAGCATTATTTCCCGCATACTCAATCCGTGGTGAACGAGTGCTATAATCAACACTTGATCTGTGGAAGGCCGCCRCAAAACCCATGCTGTCCGCCTAGGCATTTCGGATACTAAAAAATAAGGGCTTATTAAGCCCTTGTTTTCTTACATAATCATGTTAAAAGGAGATTGGCCAAGCGATGAAGGTTTTGTATATGACAGGCTACAAAGCTTTTGAATTCGGGATATTTAAAAATGACCATGAAGCCGTAAAATATATAAAGAAAGCGATGAAACAGCGTCTCCTGCCATTGGTGGAAGATGGGCTGGAATGGGTGATCATCTCAGGTCAGTTGGGTACGGAATTATGGGGTGCCGAAGTGGTTTTCGAGTTACAGGAAGAATTTCATCAGCTTAAATTAGGTGTGCTTACTCCTTTCCTGAAACAGGAAGAGTCATGGAATGAAACGAATCAAGAGTTTTACCGATCCATATTGGCCCGTGCCGATTTTGTTGAATCGATTTTCAACAAACCATATGAAGGGCCCGAACAGCTTAAAATCAAAAATAGGTATATGGTCCATAAAAGCGATGCCATGCTCATCATTTTCGAAGCCGAAAAAGAAGGATCAGCCCGATATCCTTATTTCGAAGCGATGAAAAAAGCTGAAACACAGCCATACCCCATCTTTCAGATAAACTTTGATGATTTGCAATCGGCTGCGGAAGAAGCGAGCTGGTCCGAAGAATGAGAGAAAATAATTATGGATTAAAAGTTGTTTCTAAAGCATAATCATATTATTATGAAATTTAGATACAGTTTTAATGGGAATACATACCGTTCACTGAAACAGTAAGATACAAAAAGGTGTTTCGTTGACAAACCCAAGCAGATTTGAAAAAATAATAAAAAGTCGATTGTATTGGCGAAAGTATTGAGGTGAAGTCTTATGCTATCCGATAAGATAAAATTAACGGCTAAAGATATTCTTGAAAAAGATTTTAAAACAGCCATGCGCGGGTATAAACCTGAAGATGTGGATCAATTCCTGGATCTGATCATTAAAGATTATGAAGTGTTCCATCAGGAAATTGAAGATCTTAAACAAGAAAATCTTAAATTGAAAAAACAAGCCGACGAGAGTACAAAACGTCCAAATCAACCTGCTCCAAGTGCTACCCCGGGAACCACTAACTTTGACATCCTTAAACGGTTATCCAACTTGGAAAAGCACGTTTTTGGTAACAAGCTTTTTGATTGAGGTTTTGCATTGTAAAAGTAAAAATTATTGTGGTATTGTGTTTTCGTGAATAATGGAGTATAATCAATTATGTTATGTTAACGTTTGGGTAATTGCTGCTGCATTCATGCAGTAGAGGAAAGTCCATGCTCGCACGGACTGCGATGTCCGTAGTGTTCGTGCCTGGCGAAAAAATAAGCTTGGGCAGCAATCTTGGATTGCTGACGGCTGGGAAAATGCCTAAGTCCTTTTGGATATGGCATGAATACCTATAAAAGTGCCACAGTGACGTAGCCTTTACAGAAATGTAAAGGGTGGAACGAGGTAAACCCCACGAGCGAGAAACCCAAATTAATGGTAGGGGCGCTTTCTTCCTTGGAAATGAACGAGGAGAAGGACAGGAGCACATGCTTCTGTAGATAGATGATTACCGCCGAAGTACGAGACGCGAGTCGCTTGCAGTACTGAGGAACAAAACATGGCTTACAAAACGTTATCATATTACACCAAAAGCACAACTCTCCTTTTAAAAGGAGAGTTTTTGTTTATGGAGATTGCCCTAATATAAAAAGATTGGGCATTTCCTTTTATTTTTCGTTTTCTGAAACTCCGCTGTGTTAAACTTAGAACTTGGCAAGTTTTTCATTCCATTCGAAAAGTGTCCAGCGTAAAGAAAATGGCTTCAATGTAGTCTTCGGAAACGTTGTTAAAAATAGTGTTGGAATGTTAAGCATTCCTTGATTCTGGGTATCCTATTTATAAAGGTTCCTTAATTCTTCTGTTAGCTGAAGGCGGATAATGGATGGGAACCATACATAATTGGTTTGGCTGATTTCAATCATATAATTGCAGCGATTGTCTTAAGGTGCAGTGATAATAGAGTAAAGCTTTAATTTCACGGTAATCCATAGACGTTCCCGCTATATGGATCATGATAGAAGCTAGGCCAACAATGAAGAATTCTAACGACAAGATAAATGGTAGTGGACCTTTTAAATAAGGCTTACATGTAAAAAATCAATGCCTGCTTCTAAAATACATAAATGAAGAAATTCGCGAAAAGGTGCCATTGATTTGGATTAATGGAAAGAAGGTGCAGAATTAATGAAACAATTCGATATTATCGCAACATCAGCAATGGGATTGGAATCAATTGTTGCCAAGGAGGTTCGGGATCTTGGTTACGATTGTCAAGTCGAAAATGGTAAAATCACGTATAAAGGGGATCAATCCGCCATTGCCCGCTCTAATTTATGGCTGCGCACTGCCGATAGGGTGAAAATTAAAGTCGCGGAATTTAAAGCATATTCATTTGATGAGTTGTTTGAAAAAACAAAGGCATTGAATTGGGAAGATTACTTATCGGCAGATGTCGAGTTCCCCGTGAGTGGAAAATCCGTTAAGTCAAAGCTATACAGTGTCCCTGATTGTCAGGCAATTGTCAAAAAGGCAATTGTTGATAGATTGAAGAGTAAATACAAGCAAGTGTCTTGGTTTGCCGAGACTGGTCCTTTGTTTAAAATTGAAGTATCTATTTTAAAAGATGTTGTGACACTTACCATGGACACTTCAGGTGCAGGTCTGCATAAACGGGGATATCGAACCGGGCAGGGGGAGGCACCTCTTAAAGAAACATTGGCGGCTGCGTTAATCATGCTGACCAATTGGAAAGCGGATAAACCTTTCATAGATCCATTTTGTGGATCTGGAACGATTCCCATCGAGGCGGCCTTAATTGGTCAGAACATAGCACCTGGGTTTAATAGGGAATTCGTATCTGAAACTTGGTCTTGGATGGACAGCAAGGTTTGGGATGAAGCACGGATCGAGGCTGAAGATTTAGCCGATTATGATCAGTACTTGGACATAACCGGTTGTGATATTGACCATCGAATGGTCGATATAGCTAAAGCTAATAGTTTTGAAGCCGGTCTTGGTGATCTGATTGAATTCAAACAAATGCAAGTGAGGGATATCTCAACCAGGAAAGAGTATGGTGTCATTGTCGGGAACCCGCCTTATGGAGAACGTCTTGGCGAGAAAAAAGCGGTTGAGCAGATGTATAGGGAAATGGGCCAAGCCTTCAAGAAGCTTGATACTTGGTCAGTATACATGATTACCTCCAACCCTGACTTCGAACAGCATTATGGTAAGCCTGCAACGAAAAAAAGGAAATTGTTCAATGGTTTCATTCGTGCTGACCTTTATCAATATTGGGGGAAAAGGCCGCCAAGACAGCCTCAAGGTGAATAAGTAGGTAGAATATAACGGAGGATTTTGCTAGTCAGGACGATTTATTCATAATAGGTTCCAGTCTTGCTTATCATTTCCTTTTCTGTTATTCTAATAATGAATTATTTTTGTTCAGATTTAAGGAATACCTTAATATTCTTTTGAACAAGGATAGTAATATAATGTGTGGAGAACACACTAGGAGGCAACAAMAATGGAACAAGGTAAAGTAAAATGGTTTAACGCAGAAAAAGGTTTTGGATTCATCGAACGTGAAGGTGGAGACGATGTATTCGTACATTTCTCAGCTATCCAAGGCGAAGGTTTCAAAACTCTTGAAGAAGGCCAAGACGTTACATTTGATGTAGAACAAGGTCAACGTGGACCACAAGCATCAAACGTAAACAAAGCTTAATTCAACCCTATATTATTTACAGACAGGCTCTCTTTTGGAGCCTGTCTTTTATTTTACGAATGGGACAACCAGGCAGCATACATAGAAAAAACATAATACGTTTCATTTTCTCATGGTTGGTAAATATCTTGACTATTAATGTGAATTAAAGGATAATATACTTTTGCCTAAGATTTTAATGATTCGGATTCTATATACTGATGATAGATAAAAGGGGAGACCAGGATGCTTAAAACACTGCCTTTTTCGGTAACAAAGGAAGATTCTTTTTACGATAAGCTTTCAGAATGGATCGGTGATGTCTTTTACGATATTCTTCCCGAAAAAGGATTTGAGCTGCGTGACGAACAAATCTTCATGGCATTTCAATTAGAAAAAGCCTTTAAGGAAAAGAATGTAAGTTTTGCTGAAGCAGGGGTAGGGACCGGTAAGACATTGGTCTATTTACTATATGCGATTTGTTATGCGAGATATACGAATAAACCGGCCATTATTTCGTGTGCAGATGAAACGTTGATTGAACAGCTTGTCAAAGAGGAAGGCGACATCCAAAAAATCAAGAATGCTTTAGGTATTGAAGTGGATGTTCGGCTTGCTAAATATCACGATCAATATGTATGTCTAAAGAAGTTGGATTACGCAGTGAATCATGAAGATTCAGAGGGAATAGATCAGCTATATGATGAACTTCCCAAGTTTGTCCATGATAACTCATCCATGAACGCCTATACAGCATATGGGGACCGTAAACAGTACCCATATTTAAATGATGAAGACTGGTCTAAAGTTGGCTGGGATCAACTCCAAAACTGTTTCACTTGTGATAAACGCCATCGATGCGGGCAAACCCTATCACGGGACCACTATCGAAAATCAAGTGATTTGATCATTTGTTCACATGACTTCTTCATGGAGCATGTATGGACCAAGGAAAAGCGTAAGCGTGAAGGACAGTTACCATTGCTGCCAGATCATAGCTGCGTTGTCTTTGATGAAGGCCACTTATTGGAATTTGCTGCTCAAAAGGCTTTAACTTATAAAGTTGGGGAACAAACCCTTGCCTCGGTTTTGGAATTGCTAACAGCCAATCAGGTTCGTGAAGAAACCTTATACATCATTGAGGATTTAATTGATATCAATGAAGAATTTTTTGATTTGTTGGATGAAAAAGCGATACATGTCAGCGGATCTAATCGTTATGAAATCCCAATGTCCAAAGAAATTACAAGCTTTGCCCATAAGCTTCACAAAAAGGTTGAGGAGTTAGAGGAGAACCTAGTTTTTGAAGCGGAAATGTACACGATCAATGATTATGATTTAAAAGTGACGGAAGAATATTTAGAGCAGCTGGGCTACTCCCTTTCTCTATTTATAAAGGATGAACAGGCCGTTTCCTGGTTTGAAGAAAATGAAATGACCAAAACATTGGTCATCATGCCAAGGCTCGTACAGGATATTTTGTCTGAACAGGTATTCTCTAAAAAAATCCCTTACATTTTTTCATCGGCAACATTATCGGATAATAAATCCTTTCAGTACATTGCAGATAGTTTAGGGATAGAAAAGTATGACAGCTTTTCCGTTGAATCACCGTTTGATTACGATGAAGTCATGAAAATGAACATGCCTACCTTCGAAAATGGAGATCAATTGGCTAAACTTCAATTTACGATGAAGACAATTGAGGAAAATCAAGGTCGAACACTCGTGTTGTTCCAGTCAAAAGAAGAATTGCATTGGTTCAAGGAAAACTGCCCAATTTCTTCTTATCCATTTTATTTTGAAGGGGAAGCGGAAATCAGCGAGCTGGTTAAGAAGTTCCAAGAGGATGAGCAATCTGTTCTTTTCTCCTATCATTTATGGGAAGGACTTGATGTTCCAGGGCCTTCACTACAAAATGTTGTGATACACTCCCTGCCATTCCCGCCGCGCGATCCAGTTTTCGAGGCTAAACRCAACTCGGTTTCCGACGCATTTGAAGAAGTGGACCTTCCATACATGCTCCTTCGCTTGCGCCAGGGAATAGGGCGTTTGATCAGGACGAGCAATGATTCGGGGACAGTCCAGATTTTGATTGATAAGGATCTTTCGGAGCAGGTTAAAGAGAAGATTGTATCCATTCTTCCTGTTACGCTTTAACTCAAGTCTATCCAAAAAAAGAGCCAAGGTGCCCCTTGGTTCTTTTTATTTTAATTTGTTAATCGGAGTGGTTCTGATAGGAATGATTTTTGTATAATATGGTAAAGTGTAGTTGGAAGGAGCAGTGACTATGACTAAAAAGGGTATCGATCTGATAGAAAAAGAGTTTAAAGAATATGWAAAGAAAATCTCGGCGTATAATGAAGCACTCGCGTTAATTTTTTGGGATTTGCGTACAGGTGCACCGAAAAAGGGAGTTGAGCAGCGTTCCGAAGTTATCGGGGTGCTTTCCTCCGAAGTGTTTAATATGAGCACAAGTAAAGAAATGGAATCCTTCATTGCAGAACTTTCGAAGGAGCCTCTTAGTGAAACGACTAATAAAATGGTGCAAGAGTGTAAGAAAGATTTTGAAAGGAATAAGAAAATTCCTGCAAACGAATATAAGGAATTCGTCATTTTACAATCGCGTTCTGAAAGTGCATGGGAAGAGGCAAGGGAAAAAGCTGATTTTTCTTTATTTCAACCTTATCTGGAGCAAATTGTAGCGTATACCCGCAGGTTTGTAGAATACTGGGGATATGAAGGGACGAAATATAATACTCTTTTGGATATGTATGAACCAGGCATGACTGTAGATGTACTTGATAGCGTATTCAGTGAGCTTCGGTCGAGGATCGTTCCTTTGGTAAAACAGATTGCAACAAGCGAACATAGACCTGAAACAGGGTTCCTTTATAAAGAATTTCCAAAAGAAAAACAGCATCAACTCAATTTGGAAATTCTAAAACAGCTAGGATACGATTTCAAGGCTGGCAGGCTGGATGAAACGGTTCACCCTTTTGAAATTAGGATAAATAGGGGAGATGTCCGGGTGACGACCCGATACGATGAAAATGATTTTAGGGGGGCAATCTTTGGTACCATTCATGAATGTGGACATGCCATTTATGAACAGAATATCGCCAATGAGTTAACCGGAACACTTCTTGATTCCGGGACATCCATGGGGATCCATGAGTCACAATCTTTATTTTTCGAAAACTTCATTGGACGGAACCATAGCTTCTGGAAAAATAAATTCTCCTTATTAAAAGAATATGCCCCCGAACAATTCAATGACGTGACACTGGATGAATTTTACCGGGGCATTAACGAATCGAAACCATCGTTCATCCGTATTGAAGCAGATGAACTGACGTATCCTCTACATATAATGATTCGGTATGAACTGGAAAAGGCTCTTTTTAATGGAGAACTTGAAGTGAAGGATTTACCGGAAGTCTGGAATGAAAAATATAAGGATTATTTGGGAATTGTTCCTGAAAATGATGCCATGGGCGTGTTGCAAGATGTACACTGGGCAGATGGCAGCTTTGGTTATTTCCCTTCTTATGCATTGGGCTATATGTATGCAGCCCAAATCAAGCAAGCGATGCTTAAAGATTTGCCTGATTTTGATGGACTGTTGGAAGCGGGGGATATTGCGCCAATCAGGGAATGGCTTAATGAAAATATACATAAATATGGAAAAACAAAAAAACCTTTGGAGATTTTGAAAGAAACGACAGGGGAAGGCCTGAATGTTCAGTATTTAATAAAGTATCTTGAAGATAAATATAAAGAAGTTTATAAAATCAAATGAATCAAAGGAAGAAGGACTTGCATTAAGTGTAAAGGCCTTCTAAGTTTGTAGACAAAAGGGGTTCGGAATTAAAAATTCCGAACCCCTTTTGGAAATTCCCTTTAAATTTCCGCCTGGAATTAAGCGATTGGGGCTCTACAAGCCCACTAKGTTAGGCCATTTTTGGACCTTACTATGTCCAATTGGCCATCTTTTTTTAAGTAATCCAGCGAAAGTAAGCATCGCCTGATATCGACAATTTTTAAGTCCCCTTAAAGTAGTCCACTGCGTACCATTCTTTTGCATCTCCCGAATACACGCTCAATCGTTTCTTTCCGTTTCGCATATATAGTTTTTACATTTAAATGATGACGCAGATGATCTGCCTCTTCCACATATGTTTGCCAGATAGGCCGTGTCACGACTTTTTGATATTCTGTACAAACCATAAAAGGGCATGAGCAAAATACCAGTAAATGTTATTTGAAGGACAGCGATGTTTTTTCTTTATAGGTAAATCCATGCTATTTAGGTTTAGTGATTTCACAATTTTCTATTAATACGAATGATGACTTATTTTTTTTATTGAAAGTTCGGTTTTTAACAAAAATAACTTTTCAAATAGAGTCAGCGTTGTTATAATTCATATATTAATAAAATATTAAGTTTCACTCGTATAATAGCAGGGATATGGCCTGCAAGTTTCTACCGGATTACCGTAAATAATTCGACTATGGGTGAGTAATAGATCTTGTTGCATAATGAAGGCTTTTGCTGATTCATTTTTCATTCATGCCCAAGAAGTATTGCTTCACTCAAAAAAAGTGCAGCAATGTTTCTTGGGCTTTTTTATATGCCTGGAAACAATTGCATAGTTTATGGGTCAATAAACATCCAAGATTGGGAGGAACCTTCATGCAACTTTTAAAGGATAAAATTTTGTCCGAGGGTCAAGCTTTATCAGAAGATATTTTAAAAGTAGATTCATTTTTAAATCATCAAATGGATCCTATGTTAATGAAAGAAATTGGTAAAGAATTCGTAAAACGTTTCGAACAAAAGGAAATAACGAAAGTGCTGACAATTGAATCTTCTGGCATTGGACCTGGTTTGATGGCTGCGCTGGAATTGGAAGTTCCGCTCATTTTTGCCCGTAAACGTAAATCACTTACTTTAACAAATGATTTAATAACGGCGTCCGTTCATTCCTTTACAAAAAAAGAAACCAATACCATTACGGTTTCCAATAAATATATTGAAGCCGGAGATAAGGTTTTGATCATCGATGACTTCCTTGCTGTCGGACAGGCAGCACGTGGGTTGGTGGAAATCTGTAAGCAGGTTGGAGCAGAAGTGGCCGGAATCGGCATCGTGATTGAAAAAGCATTCCAAAGCGGTGGTAAGGATCTTAGGGAACAAGGTTTTCAAGTGGAATCACTTGCACGGATTGCTGAGTTGAAATTCGGTGAGATAACGTTTGCTGAGGAAAAGGAAGGAGAAGCCGTCAATGTCTAATCAATCACCATTAAAAGTTGCTTCATTAGGATTACAACATGTTCTTGCCATGTATGCCGGTGCAGTCGTCATTCCATTGATAGTCGGTGGGGCGCTGGGATTGACTGCAGCGCAGTTAACTTATTTAGTTTCGATAGACATTTTGATGTGCGGGATAGCAACTTTATTGCAAGTATGGAAAAATAAATTCTTTGGAATTGGGCTTCCGGTCGTCCTGGGCTGCACATTTACAGCAGTTAGCCCGATGATTGCAATTGGTACGCAATATGGAATCAACTCCATTTATGGATCTATTTTGGCGTCGGGATTGATCGTCATTATCATTAGTAAGTTTTTCGGAAAACTGGCAAGGTTCTTCCCACCCATTGTCACTGGATCGGTCGTTTTAATTATTGGCATTACGCTCATTCCTGTTGCCATCAACAACCTTGGTGGGGGCCAAGGAGCTGCTGATTTCGGAGACTTGAATAATGTAGCTCTTGGTTTCGGAACTTTGTTATTCATTATATTCATGTATAAATTCTCATCAGGATTCGTACGCTCCATCTCTATTTTATTGGGGCTGTTAGTAGGAACATTTGCAGCTTTCTTCCTTGGGAAAGTGGACTTTAGCTCGGTTGTCAGTGCCAATTGGCTGCATATGCCTCATTTTTTCTACTTTGGAACCCCGACATTCAACGTCACGGCAATCATTACAATGACATTGGTGGCGATCGTCAGCTTGGTGGAATCGACTGGTGTTTATTATGCTCTTGGTGAAATCACGGACAAAGAAATTTCAGAAGACGATCTGGCTCGCGGATATCGTTCTGAAGGACTTGCCATCATGATTGGCGGTTTGTTCAATGCGTTTCCGTATACAGCTTTTTCACAAAATGTCGGCTTGATTCAATTGTCAGGCATTAAAACAAGAAATGTCATATTCACAACGGCTGGCATTCTTATTTTCATAGGTTTTGTTCCAAAAATCGGTGCATTCACGACAATTATCCCTTCATCCGTGCTTGGCGGTGCAATGGTGGCGATGTTCGGGATGGTAATTGCCGCTGGAATTAAGATGTTGAGCAAAGTTGATTTTGCTTCTCAAGAAAATTTATTGATCATCGCTTGTTCAGTAGGGATGGGACTAGGGGTGACCGTCGTTCCTGAGCTATTTGCGCAAATTCCGGAAAGCTTTCAAATCTTAACGGAAAACGGTATTGTTGCCGGAAGTTTGACAGCCATATTCTTGAATATCGTCTTTAACATCATCCCTACAAAAGGGAAAGTGAAGGAAGCCCGTATTGAAGGGCAAAATGTAGCCTGATTAAAAATAGATTCGGTAATCTTGATAGATTCACCCATTTACATGCCCAAAATCCTCAGGTGAAGAGGACTTTGGGCATTTTTTGGCAGAAGCATATCATTGATAATGAATTTGGAGTTTTGTCAGATAAAAGGAAACTCTCTTCACTTTTTGAATATATTGATAGTATATGTTCAGGAAAGTAGTGATAGGGATGGAGAAAAAATATTGTATTCATTGCCGGACCATATTAAGCCAGGAGTATAGGTGCAGTGTCTGTGGAAAAGAGGAGTTTCAAAACATCATTATACAAGTGCAAAATCAATCTTCAGTAAAGAAAGATGACTGAAAGCGCCCCCTTACCAAATTATAGGTAAGGGGGTTTTATTATATCGTGTATACATTTCGATTATTAAGGTGATATGAAGGGTACCTCGCCATTTTATCGCCATTGTCCATAATGACGTGGGAGGTGTAATACCAACCAATGCTTTGTCTCCTGCTAAAGAGGCGGTAATAGTTACCTGCAAGCATTCTGCCGAGAATTCTGCTGCAAAGGATTCAAACATGATTTCACCGTTTTACTCAGCCCATCCGTTTGTTCCCTCGATCATTAACTCCGTTATTCCTTTCTCTTTGGACATTCAAAAGCCGTACCTCATAAGACAGCCTTTCGTACAGGAATCCATTAGCGTCCTTATCGGCATGAAAGGTGATATTCGAGGAAGATGTTCCTCCGCTTGTTTTGTTGTATTTTCCATTTTATTGGATTATGCAGTCCTTTTTGCCTGAGTATTTAGAAGAAAAGAAAAAAATATTATTAAATGCCTTATACATATCACCATTTAGCTATAAAGCATAATTGGTGTCCTGGTGGGTATATTAACCATATCATGAATATTTAGGGGTGGAATCATGCCGTATTTATTATCTGCATCTCACGTAAAGCTGCCACATTTGCTTTCACAAGAAAAAATCATGGAATTTTCGAGAGAAATATTTGGAGCATCATTTAAGAATATAGAACGGTTACTAAAGGCCTTTAAGAATGGACAAGTGGAAAATCGATATTTTTCAAATGATCTCGATTGGTTTAAAGAGGATCATTCTTTTGCCGAACGGAATGATTTATATATACAGCAGGCAATCAAATTTGGGAAAGAAGCTATAGAAAAATGCTTAGCCAACACAGATTTTTTAAAAGAAGGACTGCAGGCAAACGAGCTAGATGCTTTCTTCTTTATCTCAAGCACGGGGATTGCCACCCCGACCATTGATGCCAGGATAATGAATGAACTTACATTTAACCCGCATGCTAAAAGGATTCCGATTTGGGGGCTTGGCTGTGCCGGGGGAGCGAGTGGCCTATCACGTGCTTTTGAATATTGCCAAGCATACCCGACTGCGAAGGTCATTGTTTTAAGCGTGGAGTTATGCAGTCTGACATTTCAAAGGAATGATATCTCCAAAAGCAATTTAATTGGGACTTCCCTATTTTCCGACGGAGTAAGCTGTGTTTTGGTTTGCGGTGATGAAGTGCCGAGTGAACAGTTCTCAAAAAAAGTAAGACATTTGCAATTTTTGGATTCGCAATCGACGCTAATGCCGGATTCATTGGATGTAATGGGGTGGGATGTTAAAGATCAAGGGTTATACGTGATTTTTTCGAAAGATATCCCTACAATCATCAAGGATTGGCTTAAACCGAATGTTCAAGAGTTCTTAATGGAGAATGGATTCGATCTAAACGATGTAAAAGATTTCATCGCTCATCCTGGAGGCAAGAAAGTAATTGATGCTTATCACGAAGCCCTCGGGTTCGATGAAAGCATGACGGCAGAGTCAATGGGCGTATTGCGTGAATTCGGCAATATGTCCTCAGCAACTATTTTGTACGTTCTGGAGAGGTTCATGCAGCGGGGCGGGAATAAAGGTGAGGTGGGCCTGGCTGCTGCATTGGGGCCTGGGTTTTCATCTGAACTTGTGTTAATGAGGTGGAAGTGATGATCTTCGCCATTTTTATTATTTTGATCGCTATACAGCGCCTTGTTGAATTATATATCGCCAAACAAAATGAAAGACAATTGAAAGCTGTAGGAGCAGTAGAATACGGTGAGTCCCATTACAAATGGATGGTTCTGATGCATCTTAGTTTTTTTATTGTTCTCATTATTGAAGTGGTCGCCCTTGAAAGGGATATATCTGGAATTTGGCCAATTTGGCTGACCCTTTTTCTAATTGCGCAGTCAGGAAGGATTTGGGTAATCCGTTCATTGGGAAAACATTGGAATACAAAAATCATAGTGGTTCCTGATGCTGATGTAGTCATTAAAGGTCCTTATAAATTTTTCAAACATCCGAACTATATCATAGTGGCAACTGAGATTTTAGTTATTTCCTTATTATTCAATGCATATTATACTGCTATCATCTTTAGTTTATTGAATGTTTGGATGATGATGGTAAGAATCCCACTGGAAGAGAAGGCATTAAAGGAACATACGGAATATTCCACGGTTTTTAAGGGAGAATAATAAAAAAATGAAATTACTTATTGAAAATGATTATCGTTCGTGATAAGATTCTAAATGAAGATGAAAATTATTCTCATTCGGATTTCAATCATTTATTTTAATTAAAAACTAAAAGCTAATCAATATAAAAGAGGATGGTGTTGGTAATGGTTTGGGTATTCATTTTATTGACAATCGCTACATATGGTTTTGTGATGAAACATGTATTGAATAATATTCAAAAACCGGCAAAGGCAGTAAAACCTTATACCGAGTCACCAATGGAAAACCGAGCTGCTTTTAACCCCACCCCAACAACCAGGTAAACATCCTGGTTTTTTTTTGCATTCCAACAATAGGATCAAATTGAGCGAATCCACCAATTGGTGGTTTTTTTTTGAACATGGCCTGTAATGAATCATATAGTAAAAATAAAGCTGACGGTATGAATAACAAACGAAATCGTTTACAATAAGAATATCAAAATGACGATAGATTAAGGGGTATGGATTCATGATTCAAGAAACATTAAAGCAACAGTCCAAATTGGGAATTTTGACTGCCATGTATGAGAAATTTCAATCGGCAGGTGATACAGGCAATGCAGATAAAATGAAACAGTTAATCATGAAAGTGAATAATGAGGAGTTCATCATTGCTTTTTGCGGGCATTTTTCAGCGGGGAAATCTAGTATGATCAACTTTCTCCTTGGTGATCAAGTATTGCCTTCAAGTCCGATTCCTACGAGTGCAAATACGGTAAAGGTACAAAAAGGGGAAGACTATGCCAAAGTCTTTTACCATCATCAGCCACCAGTCTTATTTCCTGCACCTTATGATTTTAAAGAGGTCAAGAAATTTGCCAAGGATGGAGATTCAGTATCGGCAATAACGATAAGTTCCAATGATTTTTCACTGCCGGATTCATGTGCGATCATGGATACGCCAGGAATCGATTCGACAGACGATGCACATAGAGTTTCTACGGAATCTGCACTGCATCTAGCTGATGTCGTCTTTTATGTCATGGACTACAATCACGTCCAATCAGAAGTGAACTTCCTATTCACGAAAGAATTGTTGGAGGCTGAAAAACCGACATACTTAATTATCAATATGATCGATAAGCATGATGAAAAGGAGCTTGGATTTCAAGACTTCAAGCTTTCCGTTTCTGAAGCTTTTGCGAACTGGAATGTATATCCTGATGGTATTTTTTATACATCCGTAAGAGACTTGAACAATACCGAAAATGAAATAGAAGTGGTCAAGCAATTCATATATGAAATGGCGGGCAAAGGTTTAAATGATGGGAAGGATGCCATCATGCAATCGGCTAATGCCCTTGTCGAAAGACATCTTAATTGGCTGAAGGAGCAGTATGAAGAGGAACATGCCGATGATATTGAAGTATTATCAGAACTGCCTCATGAAGAGCGGATACACCTGACGAATCAGGTGGACAGCCTATTGAAAGAAAAAAAATCATTGGCTGGACGCATAGAGGAAATCAAGGGCCAGTATGCCGATGCATTGGAAACCATTTTAAAAGGCGCATACATCATGCCGGCGGCAACACGGGACCTAGGTAAATCATTCTTGGAATCGGCTCAGCCGGACTTTAAAATGGGTCTATTATTTGCCAAGAAAAAAACGGATGCCGAACGTGAGGCACGTATTAAGGCGTTCTTGAGCGATCTGCAAGAAAAGGTGAAAACCCAGCTTGAATGGCATCTTAAAGAACTGGCGGTTAAAACGCTTAATCAAGCGGAAATCCATGATTCAACACTTGAAAGTAAGGCTCAGGCACTTCAAATCGAGGTAACGGAATCTTACATAAAAAACTCTTTGAAGCCTCAAGTCGATATTACGGGTGAATACGTTTTAAACTATACGAATGATTTGGCATCAGCCATCAAAAAGAAAGCACGTGATGTATCAGAAGGATTTTTGAATGATATGGTTACCGTTATGGAAGGAATAGTGGAACAGCAGTCCATGTCCATCGATAAGGAACTTGAAGGTTTTTCTGAATTTGCGGAGGCCCTTAAAGTTACTGCTGCGATGAACGCGGAAATCGAGTACCAAACGGAACGTTTAGAGGCCATTGCCCATCAAACTGAATCATTGGTCGATGAGCGTGAAATCGATATGCTGTTAACTGAATGGAATGAAGAGGAAAAAAATATTACAGTCAAAATCATGACAACCGATAAAGTAAGTAATTCAAGGTCCGTCAACGAACAATCTGTAAGTGATCATGTTAAAGAAATCACGGAAGCTGTACCTTCCGTGACTGTTTCTTCATCTGATGCTACTGATTTACGCGGAAAAGAAAAGCTGATGGAAACTGCAGCGAGTTTAAAACAGGCGGCCGAGCTGATCCAACCTCTGAGAGGGTTTCAATCGCTTTATAAAGAATTGAAAGAGAAGGCAAATCGCTTGGAACAACAGACGTTCACGGTTGCCCTCTTCGGTGCATTCAGTGCGGGTAAATCTTCCTTTGCCAATGCTTTGATGGGAGAAAGCGTACTTCCTGTCTCACCAAATCCGACAACTGCCGCAATCAACAAAATCATGTCTTCGGACGCTGAGCATCCACATGGTACGGCAACCGTCAAATTAAAGACCGAAGCGATGCTGTTGGAAGATGTAAGCCTGGCATTGGCAGCTTTTGATAAATCGGCAAAGACTCTGGATGAAGCACTGCAACTAGCAGGGCAAATCATTGCGAAGGCAGGGGAAGTTGATAAGGGTAAAACGCACTTATCGTTTCTTAGGGCGTTTCATCAAGGGCTTCCCGAGTACCAAAATGATTTAGGAAATGTGGTTACGGTAGACCTTGAAGGATTTAAACGGTTTGCTGCGGAAGAGTCCAAGTCATGTCTTGTTGATCTGATCGAATTGCGTTATGACTGTGAAATGACAAAGCAGGGGATGGTCCTTGTTGACACACCTGGGGCCGATTCGATTAATGCACGCCATACTGGAGCAGCTTTCGAATATATTAAGAATTCGGACGCCATCCTATTTGTGACTTATTATAATCATCCATTTTCCCGGGCAGACAGGGAGTTCCTGATACAGCTTGGACGTGTGAAAGATTCTTTCGCTATGGATAAGATGTTTTTCATCGTCAATGCCGTCGACCTGGCACAAACGACTGACGAATTGGACGAAGTGATGGATTATGTCACAGATCAATTGAATGGATTCGGTATCCGTTTTCCAAAACTGTTCCCGCTTACGAGTAAGGGGGCGTTGATGGAAAAACAAACGCCTGGTTCGTTTAAGCATTCATTCCTTCCTAATAGCGGAATCATGGAATTCCAAGGCCAATTCGATTCTTTCATAGAAAACGATTTAACTGGACTTGCGATTGAATCGGCTCAAGCGGCTGTAAAAAGAACCGAAGAATTGCTACGAGATGTAATTACAGCTTCCAGACAGGATGAGAAAGCGAAACGAAAAGCCCTGGAGACTCTTTCTCATGAGTCGCAGGCCATTTCGGAACTCCTTTCAGTCATTAAAGGGGATGCCGAAAAGCAACGGTTGAAAAAAGAGATAGACGAATTGACTTTCTATAGTAAACAACGGGTCTTCTTCCGGTTTAATGATTTCTTCAAAGAATCGTTCAATCCAGCTGTTTTAAAAGATGATGGAGGCGATCTGAAAATTGTCCTCAAGCAATCGATGAAGAACTTATTGGATGCGTTAGGCTTTGACCTTGCCCAGGAAATGCGGGCAACGGCTTTAAGGACGGAAATGTTCGTAAATAAATTACTGAATGAGAAACAGGGCAGTTTGCTTCAGCAAATGCAAAAAATAAGAAGAACCCTTTCATTACAGCCATATGAACCCAATGAGAGGGAATCCCTTGAATTCACTGGAGCTTTTGCCCAATTGGATACAGGGGAATTCAAAAAGGAATTGGCATTATTCAAGAATCCAAAATCTTTCTTTGAAAAGAATGAAAAAGCGAAAATGAGCGAAGGTCTTCAGAAGCGTTTGGATGAACCTGCCCTTATATATGCAAAAGAACAGGGTGAGAGGATTTACGAAATGTATAATGAAGTCCTCGATCAAGAGCTACTCGCGATTCAAAAAGAGTTTAAGACGGAAGTAGCGGATATCTTTGCAGGTTTACGTGCAGCATTGGAGGAAACGGTTGATTTACCGTATTATGAAAATGCTGTAGCGGAATTGGCTAAAATGCATTCGAAATAGAAACGAGGTTCATTCATGAAAGAAAACCTTATTTCACGCTTGAGATACCTGGAAAAAAATGAGGATATAACGATATTGATGGCTGCTGTTACTGGCAGCCATTCTTTTGGTTTATCATCGGTCCAATCGGATTTCGATGTTCGGTTTATATATGTTCATAATGATAAGCGATCATACTTGAGCTTGAGTCAGCCAGTTGAAGTCATTCAAGTGAAAGAAGGCCTATTTGACATGGAAGGCTGGGATCTCTTTAAATCATCCCGACTTACCTTAAAGAGTAACCCTGCTCTATTTGAATTGTTTCAGTCACCTATCAGGTTGATAACCCATCCGGATTATTATAGGAAGATGACTGGTTTGATAGCGGATTGCTATTCCAAAAAGGCACTGGGGCACCATTGCTATCGGATGATGAGCGACAATCTTCAACAATTGACAAAAACAAGGGGTTCCGAAAGAAAAGAGCTAAAAATATGGGTACAAGTATACCGTTCGTATTTAACCCTTGAATATATCTTCCAACGGGGTTCGCTGCCACCATTATCGGTATGGGAATTACTTGATTCGGTTTCAATGGATCAAGGAATGAAAAACAGGATGATCCGGATATTTAAAGCAAAACAAATGGAAGAATGTATAAGCAATAATGAAAGTGAAAATAATCTTTCGCTAATAGAAGGGAAATCACTTTCCATAAAGAATGAGATAACTAGGCTACATCAAGGGAAGAACATGGAAATGGAACTTAATGAATTGATTTGGGCCATTTTGGAATAGGGGGATATGAGATGAGTTTTATAATCGAAAAAGAAGAGCTGTTGCCGTTGTTGAATTCTAAAGATATCAGAATTTGTGACTGCCGCTTTCAACTAGGCTCTCCTGATGCAGGGTATAATGATTACAAAAAAGACCATATTTTAGGCGCTGTTTATTTCGATCTTGAAAAGGACTTATCTGGTCAGGTTCAAGATCATGGCGGAAGACATCCTCTTCCTGACCTGGAAACCATTAAAGATAAACTGGAATCAAATGGAATCACCAACGATACTGTACTTATCGCTTATGATGGCGGGGAAGGTTCTTTTGCTTCCAGGTTTGTCTGGTTGCTAAGCTACCTTGGGCATCAGAAAGTCTTTGTCCTGAACGGGGGATATCGCGCCTGGAGGGATGCGGGCTATCCGATTGACTCGATTCAAATGAATTATATGCCAACCGAATATCGTATCGATTTAAATGAGCACGTTTTTGCATCTTTTCGAAAAGTGAAGGATTACACTTTGAATAGACCTGACGATATCGTATTAATGGATTCACGGGAATCTAAGCGCTACGAGGGAATCGAGGAGCCAATTGATAAAAAAGCCGGCCATATACCTGGTGCAGTAAATAAGGTGTGGACGAACGTTCTGGAAAATGGCTATTTTAAAAAGAAGGAAGATCTTCAGTCGAATTTCACAAGCATCGGTAAAGATAAGGAAATCATTGTGTACTGCGGTTCAGGTGTAACGGCCTCACCCAATTATATCGCCCTGAAAGAAGCGGGCTTTAAAGATGTAAAGATTTATATTGGCAGTTTCAGTGACTGGATATCGTATGATGATAATCCAATTGAATAATATTTTTTCCAATTAAACGATCCTTAAAAAAAGGGACAGTTATGTTAAAATGGAAGTACATCATGATAGAGGTGATAATGTGTTAATGAAAGAAAATGAGCAGCATCCATCCTTTATGCTTGTCGATGGAATGGCGCTTTTATTTAGAGCTTTTTATGCAACGGCCGTTACTGGTCAATTCATGATTAACTCCAAAGGCATCCCGACCAATGCCGTTCAAGGTTTTTTGAAGCATATGCTGACGGCGGTGAATCACTTTTCACCCAGTCATGTAGCGGTATGCTGGGATATGGGCAGCAAGACTTTCAGAAATGAATTATTTGATGGATACAAGGCGAATCGATCAGAAGCTCCAGTCGAAATGATTCCTCAATTCGACTTAGCGAAAAAAGCGGTTGAAGCATTCGATATCCCTAACATAGGACTATCTGGTTATGAGGCGGATGACTGTATCGGAACAATTGCCAAAGCATCTGCACAGCATAGCCGAGTGGGTATATTGACTGGCGATCAAGATATGCTTCAGTTAATAGAGGAAAACATTTCCGTACTATTATTAAAAAAAGGGTATGGTAACTATGAGGTGCATAATCCCGATAGCTTTTTTGAGTGGAAAGGGATTACACCAAGGCAAATGATCGATTTAAAAGCTTTAATGGGTGATACAGCTGATAACTATCCCGGAGTTAAAGGAATTGGGGAGAAGACAGCGTTGAAATTATTGATACAGTATCAAAGTATCGAAGGCATTCTTGAAAATGTTGCTTCATTGACGAATGGGCAACGGGCTAAAATTGAATCCGCTGTCGATATGCTTCATTTATCCAGAAAGCTAGCAGAAATAAAATGCGATGTACCGATTTCATGTCCTTTGGACGATGCGGTTTATCAGTATGATCGCGAAAAGGTCAAAAACCTGGCTAGGGATCATGAATTCAGGACATTACTGCGCATGATCTAATCAAACAAGGGGGAGCTTCCTAATGGGAGCTCCCCCTTTTGAAATTCCCTTTAAATTTTCGCCTGAATTTAAGAGATTGGGGATCTACTAGCCCGCGAGTCGAAGGGAGACCCCGCAGGCGGACCGCCCGCGGAAAGCGAGTGCCCTAGTTCCAATCAACGTTCAAATTGTACAGTCCGGGACATCGGTCCTTTATTTTGTACGATGATTTTTTTGTCGAAAAATGGATAGTCAAATTCTTTGATATACGGTAAGATGAAAATAAGGCATGAAGTATGGAGTGGATGAGCAAGTGGCGAAATCAACTGAAGAGTATGTTAGTTTTTTAGAGGGTAAGGGATTCACTTTTGGTAATGACGCGATTGGTTTTATTTATTTTGGTAAGCGCTACACGGATGCAAGTGATATTTTAGTCAATGCAGCAATAGAGTTGACATTAAAGGTACAAAAGAATTTTGATGGCAGCTTTTATATCTCCTTTTTGGAAAACTTAAAACAAAATGGCATTGAAACGCGTAGTGCAGCGGTATCGTTTGCAAAAGAACAGGGGCTACTTAAATAAATCGGACTTCGTAACTGGAAGTCCGATTTATTTTGGGCTTTTCAAGAAAACCCCTGTGTCACCGGTTTCTTTTTCTTAACAGGCAGTTCTGCAAAAATCATTCCCAAGAATATGAATGCGCAGCCGATGATGGAAGCGGAAGTTAATTTTTCCCCTATCAATATGTATGAGGATAACGCTGCAAAAACCGGTTCCATTGAAAAGATCAGCGCCACTCTTGTAGGTGTCGTATAGGCTTGGAAGAAGGTTTGTGCGAAAAAGGCGAAGGCCGTGGCAAGGGCTGCGGTAACCAACAAAGCAGTCCATACATCTCTCTGTAACATGACCTCTGAGCTGAAGATGACGGAATGATTCTCTTTGAAAATGAAAGCTGAAACAAATGATAATAAAGATACGGTGGAAACCTGAATCAACGTCAGCGGTAAAGCGGGAAGGGTCTTGGCATATTTAGCGGTAGTGATGATTTGCATGGCAAAACTGATTGCACACAAAAATACCAGCAAATCACCGATATTCAAATTGGAGCGGTCAGCGAAAGTCATTAAGTAAAGTCCGATGGTTGCGGCTGCGACACCTATTATTGTATTGCGGGAAAGCCTATGCTTTAATAGCAGCAGGGAAAAAACAGGTACCATGACAACACTTAATCCTGTTATAAAGCCAGTCTTGGCAGGCGTTGTATAATTCAATCCGATCGTTTGAAGTCCATAGCCGAGAAAAAGCCATACACCAATGTGAAACCCAGCTTTAAAAAGGCCTTTGCTTCCGTTTTTCCCCTTTTTGTGTAGAGTAAATAAATAAGGGATGAGCAAGAATACGAACGCCATGAAAAAACGGACGGCATTAAACGTGAAGGGGGCAAGAAAAGATAGCGCATTTTGGACCATGACAAAAGTGACGCCCCAGATG
>NZ_JBFUIQ010000036.1:0-38515 GCF_056401795.1 Peribacillus sp. P4_D6 | reverse complement strand
CAAAATAACAAAGAATTAAAAATGATCGAAAATCTAAAAAAGAAAGGCTATTCAATCGCTCCATCTAAACAACAGACTGCATAATCAGTTAATATAACGACATAGTACATTTACACCCTTCAAAAAAATGAGGATATGRAGGGTTTATTTTAGCATGGCTTTTTTACTATTGTGTTTTCATACAAAAAAGCTGCCTTAAAGACAGCTTCGATTTTCAGCTAACGCACCCTATAGTTTAAGTGCATTTTTTCACAAATAAGAAATACAAGCTGATTTTGTTGATTAAGCAATCATTAAATACAGCCACCGTATTTAAACACACGTTTTCTTTCGTGATAAAAACAAGAGGAGCTAATAAAACTCTTCAAAGGTTTATTTTTTTTCATGAAAAGCTAAGTTTACAGCTAAGGCACCTAAAACAGATGCCATGAACCAGCGTTGAATTTTAACCAAAAAAGGTCTTCTTCCAACCCAAACCGCGACCTGCCCAGCAAATAAAACAATTAGTAAATTTACAGCAAAGCTAACAAAAATTTGCACCGTTCCTAATTGAGCAGTTTGAACAAGCAGTGAACCACTATTAGGATCCATAAATTGAGGTAAAAGTGAAACATACAAGACCGCAATTTTTGGATTTAACAAATTTGTCATAAGACCCATAACATATAGTTTTTTTGGTGACTCTACGGCTAAATGCTGTGGCTCCAGGATTGAACTTGCTCCTGGTTTTATTGCATTCCAAGCTAACCACAACAAGTAGATAACACCTAACCATTTAATGATGTCATACATTACTGGAACTAATTCGAACAAGAAGGATAAGCCCAACATTGTAGCGATGATATAAATCAAAAAACCAGTAATTACTCCTAAAAGAGAAATTATCCCGTCCCTTTTACCTTGCGAAATTGTTCTAGATATTAAATAAATCATATTAGGACCAGGTGAACAGACCATCCCTAAAGATACTAGAGCAAAAGCGCCTAATGTTCCTAATTCCATCATTAAATCGCCCCCCTTTTCAATCATCACTATACACGTTAAATAACGTAAATTTCTTCTAATGTACGGTCTCCTCTAAGGCACTTGATGAGGGAAATTCATCTTTATATTCCATAAAAGTCTTAATCATTAAATCCTGAATTAATGGTGCATCTGAAACTTCTGCAAAATATAATATCCCTCTCTCTTTTGCAATAATTATACATTATAACCCATTTAAGTTCCTCCTTAAAAAACAAATAAGGAGATGTTTCGATATGTCAGGTTGTGAGGCGGTCATGGATATGGCGGCTTCTGCTAAAAATAGTATAAGAAAAATCTGACCTTAATTGGTCGGGATTTTTTTATTTAATCTAAGTATAATCAATATTTTTATAGAGCTATTCTGCCCCGTTAGCCATCCATGAATCGCAAAAATCGGCGATTCACCACAAAGAATGAAAATGGTTRGGAAGTGTCAATACTGATAYTGACCTTAATCCAGTCAACCCTAATCCATAGACTAATTAATTAACGCTCTCCTCTTTTTTTAAAACGATTGAGCAGGGTCTTCTTAAGTATTGTCATTTTTCATTYTTAAAGAAACTTATTTTCATGGTAGTTCATTAAGAAGAGTTAATATTTTTTTATACTTCAGGTAGGTTTATACTTGATCCCTTTGCTCCGACTTGGTTCAAAGAACGTTATAGCTTTAGATTTACCTACTGTTGGTTTTGTAACATTTTTTGCTGGCGGTTATCATAAAATAATTGCAAATCGTTTACAAGCAAATAATAAAGGTAATGGAACAATACTTTCAGTTACATGGGTCTTGGCATTTAATGTGAAACCACAATAAGGGGGAACAACTATCATCTATGTTGAGATTTTTTCAATACTCACTCATGCTTCTTCTCTGTATTGGATTATTTGTTAAAGATTTCATCAATAAAAAGAAAAACAGTCATTAGACTGTTTTTTTTCATTTCTCACTCTTTCTATCCTTTTGTATAATCTCCCGTAGAAATAATGCTGCACATGTAAATGATAAAAAAATCACAATTATTTCAATAACATTATTCATACAGTAAGACCTCCATTTATTATAGTGTATTAATATTTTCTTTAATTAGAATATGCATTTTTTGTTTCAAATTTCAGTTACATGAAATGCACAAAAAAGAACTCCTTTATACCTCTGAGAGCTCCATATTGGCTTTTTAAAAGGGCTTATTTTCAAATAAGGGTACAACTTTAAAATAATTTAAAGGGCGATTTTAAGCGTCTACTAACTGTACTAATTGGCGTAATACAGAGTAATCTTAAATGTAAGAGGATAGTTAACATAAGCGTTATCGGCACTAAAAAAGGATCTTCGGCTGGAAGATCCTTTTAGCTGCTTATTGTGGATTTATAAAGCAACATCTATTCTAGTAATATATACAATCTGAAGCGAAGAGACTCTCCCCTTCGTCTTTTATTTCGTTAAATCAACTGTAAATGGTTTTAATGCTATCGTTTCTGCATATACCCCAAAATCATAATAAAGATAATGTTTCCCGTCTAAAATCGTCGTTTCAGCATTCACCTTCGGTAGCGTGACCTTAAAAATACTTTGCTTCTTATCCATGACTTCCGCTTTACTATTTGGGCCATTAATAATCTTAGTGGAGTTCATAAATACTTCATGTCCGTTATTACTATTAATTGTGGCAATTTCAAATCCATATTGCATGTGACTTTGTAATTCACTAAAACTCATATCTTTTGGTGTATTGAAATTCTGAACAGTTAAAATTAATTCTTCTTCTGTTTCTTCAGCTTTTAAAATTTTAACTTTGGCAGAAGAAAGTGAAGTTACTAATGTAACACCTCTTTTCAATAAAATGGCCCTTGGTGTATTTTCTGTTTTTGTAACCGTTGGATAAAACGTAATCGATTTTGTATCACTAGTAACAGCGGCCAATTTATTCGTACTTATTTCCTTTACCTCGTTGCCATTACGCTTTTCCTTTGATTGAATAGTCTGGCTGTAATCATTACGTTCCTTCCCTGGTACGGAATACTCTCCTCCATTCACTTCCAAACCAGGATTATCTTGCGTAATGTTCATTGAATAGCTTGTATTATACTTCCCTTGAATAAAGTCTTTGACGTTAATATCAACACCGTACTCTGGATAATGAATGGTCTCGTTAACATTTAATTTCGTGATTGGCAGTTGTTTGACAGGTACATCAAACTTCCATGTACCTAGCGTTAAGTTAGCGGCACGAATATTAATTGGTAAAGTAAAATCTTTGGCTAACTCTCCTCGTGGATTATCTAATGTAATTAAGAAATCTGCATGTGTTTTACTAGTGTTAGAAAACTGTGATTGTGCATTGCTTAACCACGGGTCTGAATCACCTTTTCCATCAAAAAAATTATAATCCAAATTATATTCGTCTTCTTCGCCTTTATTATATTTTAACTCCCCATCCATCGTCCCTGTAATTCCAATTTCGACACCATCATAATAAACACTCGTTAATTTGATTTTAATCCCGTTTGATTCAGCCGTTTGATTTAATTCCGTTACTGCTTTTTGCATTATTAATTTACGCCCTACCGTATCATAAAAATAGCGATACGCACTATTTAGCTCTGGTGATTTAGCTAGTGCATGGCTAATTTGATTCGGAAAATAGACAACTGAGAATAATAGACTTGCTGCGAGAAGTGGGATGGCCGCCCAAGTAATCCGTTTTTTCTTTTTCCGTTTTTGTTTGATTTGTTCAGCAGAAAGAATCCCTTTTTGAATCGCCCGCTTTATATCCTCTGTAGGAACTTCAATATTTTCACTCATGTTCTGAAATCGAGGATCCCTCATGACTAACCTCCTCTAAATTTTCACGTAACTTTTGCTTTGCTCTTCGTAAATATGTTTTCACCGTACTTTCCGGCCGACGCATAATGTCTGCAATTTCTTTAATAGAGTAATCCCGGAAATAATATAATCTAATAACCGTCTGATAGTTTTCTCTCATACCTTTCAAACCAACCTCAATCATCATTCGATTATCACCAAAATCTGATAAAGTAGCGATACTATCCATTTCGTTATCCTTTAGATCTACTAGGTTAGGTTTTTTCTTACGCAATACTTTATAAGCTTCATTGATTAAGATTCGTGTTAACCAAGTACCAAAATATTCATTTTTGCGAAGCTTATTGATCGACAGATAAGCAATACACGCTGTTTCTTGAATAATATCTAAAGTATCTTCACGATTATGTACATATGAATAAGCTGTATGATAAAGCTGTTTGTTTTGCGCGGTAAATATTTGTTCAAACGCTTTTCGATCACCTTTTTTCGCTTGTTCAATAAGATTAAATTCGTTCATAATAACCTCCCTTCATAGTATTAGAGACAAAGGAACAGAAAAAAGTTTCAATATACAATTGCTGTTTTTTTAAATGTATGATTTTACATATTAGTTAACATAATCCGATGTTATCGGCATTGAAAAAGGATCTTCGAAAAAAGATCCTTTTGTCGTGATTGAAGTTGGAATGTAAGGTGCTTTACTTTGTTATACTCCAATCTATTTACTCAATTTTTTCGGGTACAATATTTAAAATAATAAAATATAATTTTTCATTATTAAATTCACCCACATAGACTACTTGATGAATTTCCAGTGCTTCCCCTTCTTTAAAGTGTATGAGATTCTTTTATTACGTCTGCAATATGTTTTTCAAAGGAGAAATCGCTATAATAATTCCGTATTGTCCATTCAATAATAATCTGGTTTTGTAAACGCATATGAATTATTCTACACTCCTTTTTATTTACAAAGTGGATGGTGAGTTTCTTCAATACCATTAATTTTTGTTACACGATGCCATTTAGTCTGAACGTAATTAGGACTTACCGACTGAGATATATGGGCTTTATATTGCTTATTATAATATGTAGCTGTTTATATATAATTCGACTTTCTTATGCAACTAACCTGCCCCGTTAGTTGCATAAGAAAATGGGGCTGTTTCCAACCCCATATTTGTTAGTTCAACAAGATAATAACTTTTGTAAGGTAGTTCCATACATACCTGCTTTCATTAGTAAAAGAAAGTGACAACCAGGGATGGGTGCCTTTACAATTTCATAAACACTTTGATTTCGTTTATTAATAGTATTCCTTTATACACACTTATAATTTCATTCAAATTGATTAACTATCTTTTTAAAAAAATATTGTATTTGTTAGTTCTTATTAACAACTTGTCCAAACCAATCAATACTTTCCTCATAGAATGAATACAAGTAATTATACCGAAATGGAGGAAACAAACTAATGAGTGACACAAATTTTTCAAATGATTCTCCAGGCCCAAAAGGAAAATTAATTACTGGCCATTCAAAGGAGTTTATTTCAGATACACTTGGCTTTCTTACCCGTTTAGCAAAAGAATATGGAGAAGTTGCTAAAATTCGTTTTGGACCTTTCCATAATGTTTACCTTATTTCAAATTCAGATTTAATTAAGCAGGTACTTGTAACAAAACAAAAATCCTTCTTGAAATCAAAGGACTTCTCTGCTTTAAAACCAGTACTCGGAGAAGGCCTTCTTACAAGTGAAAAAGAAATTCACATGCGCCAAAGAAGGCTTATTCAACCCTCTTTCAAAAAGTCTCATATTAGCAATTATGGTCAGGATATGATTGATATAACAATGGACTATATTTCCACTTGGAAAAACAGAGAAGAAAGGATTATTACGGAGGATATGATGAGCCTTGCACTGGGTATTATCAGCAAGACCATGTTCAGCATGAACCTCAAAGAAGGATATGGCATGCTTGGGGAACCTATAGAAGCCTTCATGAGAATTGCCGTTAAAAGAATGCGAACACTTCAAATGCCACTATGGGTTCCAACTAAAAACAACCGTGAATATAAAATTGCGAAACAGAGACTTGATAAGGTGATTTATGGCTTTATTGAAAAACGTAGAACAGAGGCAGAGAGACATGAGGATATGCTTGGGATTCTAATGGATGCTCGAGATGATGAGGATGGCTTAGCTATGACAGACAAGCAGTTACGTGATGAGTTAATGACCATTTTCCTTGCCGGTCACGAAACAACAGCAAATGTGCTTTCCTGGACCTTATACTTGCTTTCCCAACACCCTGATGTGGAAACTAAACTTTTCAATGAAATAGATAGCGTAATCGGCAACCGTAATCTTACAACTGGCGATTTTATGAAATTAACATTCACACAAAATGTTATCTATGAATCAATGCGCATATACCCGCCTGCCTATATCATACAACGGGAAGTGGCGGAGGATGTGGTAATTGGAGGGTATCTTTTTAAAAAAGGCGATATGATCCTGTTGAGTCAGTATGTGATGCACCACAAGCCTGAGTATTTTGATAATCCAGATTCCTTTAAACCTGAGCGATTTGAAAACAACTTTATGAAAACCCTACCTCCGTTCGCTTACTTTCCATTTGGCGGAGGTCCGAGAGTTTGTATCGGTAATCATTTTGCAGTGATGGAAGCTGTGCTTGTCCTAGCATGCATTGCTCAACGATATCGGATAAGGCTGGCGCCTGACCATCATGAAGTAAAGCCACTTCCGTCTATTACACTCAGACCGAAGCGTGGATTGCGCATGGTAGTCGAAGATAGAAATATAGAAGGTTTCCAACCAGAAGCTTCTGAAATTTAAATGAATATAAGTTGTATTAATGAACAAAATTGTCACTCTACACCTAAGGTAGATCCCCCCTTTAGTTCCATAAAAAAGACTGCAGCATCAACCCTATTTTTTGAAGTAAATCAGCTAATAGGATGTCAATATCTTTCTCTGAAATTTTCATTTCCCTTATGATATACTATTTTTGGCCATGCCAAATACCCCTCCAAAACCCTTTGGAAGGATTTTTCTCTGTTTCAGAATCAAAGGTCAAAGGATAAAATCCTTATGGGATGCTAACTCTATTATTAGGTCTAGCATCCTTTACTTTTGGGCCACAGTATATAATTATTCCTATCGTATCTTTGTTATTGGGTTTTATTACTTACCGTCCCTTGCACCATCCCTTGAAAAATGATGTATATAACAAAATTAAGCTTACTATTGTGAATTATTGGTTATCTTGATTTGTGAAAAAATTGCAGCAACATCACCATACCCTCTTACAACTTCCCTTATATTAAGAAGCCGGTTTTCGCCCTGTAATTCAACTAACGCACCTGTTGGTTCATTAAGAAAAGTGATTCTGGAATATTGAAAAAAGGAGGCCATCCTTTTGGACAGCCCCATTTCCGCTAATTATAAAATTTCTAGTAGAGCGCATCATTATATTGGTTACTTCAGAATGCTACCATCTATACTTCAGAGAAGGTATCTCCAAAATAAATTGGCTTTCAATCTTTGAATACTATGAGAATACTGCAATTTTACGTGCGATAGATTCCGTTAAACGAGATGCTACTTTTGGAACAGCCCATTTAATAATTGGTGTTAACACCGCACCAGATAATCCGCCTGCATGGATTTCCACCGTACAAGTCATTATTGTTTTACCATTAACATCTTCTGCAGTAAAGTGGCCGCTTCCTGTAAAATTATCTGATAAACCTTTTAGTTCAAACTTAATGTTTGAAGGTTCATTCCATTCGGTAATATCTACCTGCGCTTGTATTGTTTTTTTAATACCTTTCACACTACCTTCAAATGTCCAAATAGATTGCTTGTCATTTATGATTTCATGTTCTTTATAGGCTGGTACTGTCGTTGCCCATTTTTCGAGATCACTGACATAATCCCAAACTGCTTGTACATCCACTGGAACTACTACAGTATGCGTTCCCATTGCCACTATGATCCCCACCTTCACTATGTATGAATTGTAACTTTTCATTTCTACAAAATAATTATTACATAAAAAAGCATAAACTTACATCTTTAATTATCATAGCTTTCCTTCTTCTAATCCTCCAATTATTTGTAGAATCAAAATTTTCCAACCCTACAAAATCTGGCCCTTTAATGGAATAACAGGACAAGCGTTTTTAACCGACCTTAATGTCACTTAACAGTATTCCTTATTGAACTATCCTGCTCCGTTAGTTCTATAAGGAATACCTTAAAGAATTCCGTATAGACCCAAAACAACACACATTAATCCTCCGAAAATAAATAAAACTTTAAGAAACCAATAATTAACTGTTTGTGGTAAGGACGTTATATATTTGATGTGTTCAAAAAACTTGCTATTATCAAACCGAAAACGAGTCGTATAAATCAAACCAGTCCAGGTTGCGATAATGCCAAATATCGTTGTAAATATAGACCAAAAAAAGTCTTTGTCCACTCTATTAACCCCACCTAACTTAAAATTCCTTTCTTTTATACGGGTTTACCTCTAAGTTCCACAAGAAAACAAAGATTTAAGAAGCATCCTATGCCTAGTGATTATCCAAATGTTTTTAAAATTTCTGCTGGAGATTACTGGTGTATCCAAAATAACGGCTGCTCTATTGAACTTTCAGTGAAGAATGGATATCTGATGACGAGTTTTTTGTCACCGAATCTGAAATTCATGGAATAATAATAAACTGTGTCATCAATTGAAAAAAGAACTTCGAATAAAAAAAACATAGGGAGATATTAGTCTTCCTATGTTTAAAATCATATTATTTATCTGTTTGTTTTTGCTTCTTTTTCAAATACTCCGCACGGATTTTTTCAAGTTGCTGCTTTTTATCAAATTTGGCAGGCATATGTTTTTCATGAAACTTTGTCACAGCTACCTTACCTTTGGTATCCAATTGATATTTTCCCACTTTGTTCACCTACTTTTCTGTCTTTAAAGAGAATCTATTCAACCAATATAATATACCTTATTTTACTGAAGTAAACCTTATTACTTTTTTAGTGTACCGCTAACTTTGCATATATCAGTAAAAACATTAAAAATTTAGTAAAATAATTCATCGCCAAATGGTATTCATTTCATTGTTATAATTAACATAAAATGCTTTGACATTCTGCATAAGCCTCAATAATTCTATTTCTTGTTTGTTCAGCTCTTTTCTAAAGATCCAATTTAGGTTTCTGAGGAGAAATATTGTTTTTTTGCAAAATCCTTTTCTAAAATCTACATCCCCAATATTTTCCCCAAAAAATCACCCTTTATTATTAACTTTTATCCTAATTAAATAACAAGGCCATGTGGTGGAAAAAGGTAAAACCTTGTTGAACGAACAGGTGTGTTAGCTGAAGATAGTTCACCGTACCTGTTCAAGTCTTGATTTCACAAAAGCTGCCATCCTTTTCTTTTTTTATGGAACTAAAGGGGCAGGTTAGTTGAACAAGGTAATATTTGGATTAAGATGGATATAAGTAGAAATTTCACACTTCTATTTTAAATCGAAGCTCCTGAGGAAGCAGCTGCTTGATCAGCCTTCACACAATCAATTGCAACAACAAGTGCAGTAATAATCGTTTCCATCTCTTCATCTATTATTTGAACCTTGTAGCTATCGCCCCAAGTGAACCACTCCTTGCACACTTTACCTACGATTTGACCATGCTGTAAAACTTGAAAATCCATATCCCACCAATTACCATGTACTTCAATGCCTGCCGCATCAATTGTATATCGTGCTTTTAAGAAGGAAAATTCCTTCTTTATTGTTAATACCTCTCGGCCATTCACCTCAACCAAAAACTTTGGTAAAAAGCTGAACACCTTTTTCGTAATGAGTGCTACTTCATCTCTTGCTATATTCATAATGGAGAAAGTCTTTGGAACTTGCATAAAACTTCCTTCCACGTAATATATATCCTTCTCCTGCTGATCCTTTACTGTAAATTTCCCACTAAGACTGAATACCTTCTGTTTAATATAAAGCTGCCTCATACTAATGCCTCCCAACCTTATTTAAATTACTTACGATTAAAATGGGGATTGGTTCCAATCTCATGCATTAAATTCCAAATAATAACTCCACTCAAAAACCGAGTGTAGCAAGCGGAAGGTCATAGTAGCTAGTGACCTTTCGTCATCTTCATGCATGACATAAAAAATAGAGCGTAGTACGGTTAGTTTCATTGTCATGACCTATAAATCATGACATTTTGACACTACCGTATGTGACAGGCGAAAAGTTAGAATCGAAGAGCGGCTCATAACTTATTAGAAAGAGGAGGAGAAATTCTAATGACGAAAGAAGCAGCTCAAAAAAGTTTGCAAGATTTCTACTTTTTGTTGTTTACCTTTGGATCCGGATTGTTTTACTTTTGCTTCTATTTGGCCAGCATTACATTTGCACTCGTGATGACAGTTATCTTCGTAGGTATTCCCTTGTTAGGGAGTGTGTTGCGGACTACTCACACGTTTGTCCAGTATGAACGTATTCAGACGAAGGTTTATACGGATATATCGATAGAGCCAATCCTACCAAGGACAAAAAGTGGAGGGGATAAATGGATTGAAGCGAAAGAAGCAATTCTTAATAATAACAATTGGAGGGCTATTTTTTGGCTCATGCAGAAGTTTCTTATTGGGGTAATTAGCCTCATATGTGCCGTTATATTGTACGTAGCTCCGCTTGTATTTATCGTTACACCGTTACTTTTTCAATATCTTGATATATATTTATTAGGAATAACCGTGAATTCATGGAAGGAATCCATATGTGTCATGATCGTTGGGGGTATTCTCACCTGGATACGTACTTGTATTGGAAACAGTTTAGTTCAAATGATTGGAAAGTACACGATTTCCATGTTCAAAGCTATTAAGGGGTGATAATTTGTTTGGGATTTTGAAACAATGGTTTTGGTTTGACTGGGTATTACTTTGTATACGTTTTATCATCTGGCTATCAATGATGTTAACTACTATCCAACACCAAGACCATTTAACTGTGCCACTTTGGATCATCATTCTTTGGGAAGTGGCCTCATTTTCAGTACCTTGGATTTGTTTAATGTTCAGTTATCGCTATTATCTGTTTACTGAGATAGTTTTGTTTGGTGGAGTTTGCTTCTACTTAATCTTATTATTTCCAGCGGCTTATCTTGCTTTTTTAATGCCGACTTTCATGATCGCGGCAAATAGTGCCCATAAATCATACCGTTGGTCGGGTTCTATCACAATTGTTTTGTTTCCGTTTCTCATTGCAATATTTTCCCGTGAAATAGATGTATGGGTGATTATCCTACAAATGGGTCTGGCCTTTGCAATGGGATTTTCCTTTCGTTTACTCGTTGTTAATTACCGTAACAATGAAATTATTCGTAACCAGAAGCATGTATTGGAACAGTATTTATCCCAGATTGAACGAATTACTTTGCTAGAGGAGCGTGATAGACTCTCAAAAGATTTGCACGATACGATGGGACATTCCTATACCTCAATCATTATGGGGATGGAAACATTACGTAAGGAATTAAAGACAAAAGATGGGGAACAAAAACTTGACTCATTATTGAAATTGGCCCGTAACAGTATGGCAGAAGTGAGAACGTATTTACATCAAATGGATTCACAACAAGAATCACTTCCGTTAATTGTTACCTTGAAACAATTGGCGGAAGAGTTCCAGAAACATGCAAAAGTAAATGTCCGCACTCGAATAATAGGGGAAGAGTACACGGTCCCCAAACAAGTGAAAATGACATTGTATCGGAGCTTGCAGGAAGGACTGACTAATGCTGTGCGACACGGACAATCCACCGAAATCATTGTGTCACTGCATTTTGAGCCGCAACAGACGAGATTGGATGTGCAAGATAATGGCTGCGGAGTGGAGGAATGGAAAGATGGCTTCGGGTTAACTGCGATGAAAGAACGTACGGCACAATTACAAGGTAGAGTCACTATATACTCCGAAAAAGGCGTGGGGACGCTCATCTCATGTGTGTTACCTAAACTGGAGCAATTATCCAACGAACGAATCCGCTTGTGTATCGTCGATGATCATTCGTTTATTCGAGAAAGTCTCTATACAATCTTGGATGAACAGAAGGACTTGCAGGTAGTGGGCATGGCTGAAGATGGAGAGCAAGCTGTAGAATTGTGTGGAAGGCTGAATCCAGATTTGGTATTAATGGATTTGGAGATGCCCAATCAGGATGGGATTCGTGCCACCAAAATAATCAAGGATAAATGGCCTGACATTCGTGTCCTCATCCTGTCAACGTTTCAGGATATAGAAAGGGCGAAGGAAATCATACGAAGCGGCGCTGACGGCTATCTGCTAAAATCCATAGAGTCACGTGAACTAGCTGAATCGATTCGCCTCGTCTATCGGGGAGCCACTATGATTGACCAAGATTTGTTCCATAGAATGTGGGATGGAAATGATGAGGCAGAGCCAGCCGGATTGAAGTTAGATGGAAAAGAGTATGGCTTAACGAAACGCGAACTAGAGGTTTTGAATCTTTTGTCTCAAGGAATTCGTTATAAAACAATTGCTTCGGAACTTTACTTATCAAACGGCACTGTAAGAAATTACGCTTCCACTCTTTATGATAAATTGGGAGTCAAAAATCGAGAAGAAGCCGTGCAAAAGGCAAGAGATACAGGATTACTTTCATAAGAGGGATTACTTTCATCTGCTAGGGGTGTGTGAACGTTCAAGGTTTCAGGGGACCACATGTCAAAAATATGTGTTATAGGTGATTTTATAGCTTCTATAATTTAAGTAATTCTGTTTAATTTTCAATGAATCATATAAAGACAATCATATAAAACCCAACATAATCGATCTTATTTTGGGTTTTATAATGTAGCATAAGAAAAAGCCATCCTTCTTAATAAAGAATTGCACACATTTGAATTAAGTATTTGGATTACGGTCATAAACTCCTCGATTCATCTGCTTTTAACCTATAGACCAAGTCGATATAATTCTCTTCTGAAAGGGAACCTTTGGTTCTCCACTTTTGTATTACTTTATAGTGAACTTACAAAATAGTTTTCTAAATCCCTTCTTGGAAACCCTGTTTCTTTGCCATTTCAGCAATAGAAAGACCTTCTTTCCAGTATTGGTCATATTCCTTCTGATTAACTTTTAGCTAATTATAGATTGATTTATAATCATAGTGGATTTTATAAACTCCTTTCCCTTCTTTTTTATTATTTTCTTCCGTTTGAACACTTTGTGATAAAGTTAGATACATTGAAAATAAAAAAAGTACACTTTTCAAGGTTACCTTCAACACCGATATAAAACCTTCCCTTATATAGTTCATTTTTATTGTGTTGGGTTCTATTTATTTTATGTCCCTTATTTGAATAGAATAGCCTTCTGCAACTAACCTGCCATAGTCCGTAATCCACTTTAAACCTCCTAATGACAACTTTATTTCTTGTTTTTTCCTCCTTTTTATCCTTTAAAGAGTAAGCAGTATATATTACAATATATTAATATCAATAAAATGGTATTTCAGTTAATAATTACACATAACTAATAGGGAGCTAAGGGGAATTCCCTGTAATTCACACCGATTATCATTTAATCGTTATCATGGTAGTAATAGTTCTGCTTGTCGTTAAAATTTTAAAGAACCTATTGCATATTAAATAAGGCCAGCCAAAAGGAGAAACTTAAAATTTATATTGAAATTAATTTTATCTAGTCATAATACGATAAAATCTTATGTATTTAGTTTGTGAATATTTTTTTGAAAATTACTTTTTTTCAAAAAGTTAAATTTAGTTATTTCATGGAGGGGTTAATTTGCCTACTAAAGTACCATTTTCATTTATAGTAGTTATTGGTTTAATGTTATTTGCTCTATTTTTTGGGGCAGGAAATTTAATTTTTCCACCAATGCTTGGTCAATCAGCAGGAATGAATATCTGGTCAGCAAATGCAGGTTTTTTAATAACAGGAGTCGGCCTACCGTTACTTGGTGTGTTAGCACTTGGTTTTTCGGGGAAAGATGATTTACAGTCGTTAGCAAGTCGGGTACATCCTGTATTTGGTATTGTATTCACAACCGTTCTTTATTTAGCCATTGGTCCTTTATTTGCTTTGCCTAGATCAGGAAACGTTTCTTTTGAAATCGGTGTAAAACCTTTTTTGTCCGAAAATTCAGGCTCTACACCTTTACTTATTTTTACACTCATCTTTTTTAGCATTACGTGCCTTTTTTCGATCAATCCCGCGAGAGTTGTCGGAATTGTCGGGAAAATACTAACACCAATCAAGATAACGTTCATTGGAATCCTAGTAGTAGTTGCTTTTAAACATCCAATCGGAGATTTTCAAGCACCTATTAAGAATTATTCAGTTCAACCATTTTTTAATGGGTTTAGAGAAGGTTATTTAACAATGGATACGCTTGCATCTTTTGTTTTTGGCATCATCATCATTAATGCCATTAAAGAAAAAGGTGCAAAAACAAAAAAACAAATTATGGTTGTTTGTGCAAAAGCAACTGGAATTGCTGCCTTTTTCCTAGCAACCATGTATTCAGCTCTTTCTTATATGGGTGCTTCAAGTGTAGAAAAACTTGGACACCTGGAAAATGGAGGTACCATCTTAGCAAAAGTATCGGATTATTATTTTGGAGCTTATGGCGGGATATTATTAGGGTTAATGATTACAGTAGCTTGTTTAACAACAAGCGTAGGTCTTGTTACATCCTGTTCTTCATTCTTCCATAAACTATTTCCAAAGGTACCTTACAAAACAATTGCTATTAGTTTATCTATTTTTAGTGCAATAGTTGCCAATATTGGGCTAACACAGTTAATTGCAGTTTCAATTCCTCTCCTAACAGCTATTTATCCATTAGCTATTGTATTAATTTTCTTAACGTTTTTTCATTCTTTATTTAAAGGGAAAGCTGAAGTGTATCAAGGAAGCTTACTTTTAACATTTATCATTAGTTTATTTGATGGATTAAACCGAGCTGGTATACGCTTTTCATCCATTAATAATTTCTTTCATGAAATTCTTCCTCTGTATGATGTAGGACTAGGGTGGATTATCCCAGCAATTGTTGGAGGATTTATAGGGTTTAGCAGTAGCATAATACGAGTGAAATTCGGTCTTAATCATCCAACTAGAATAGTTAAAAGAAAAAAAATCTCTTAAAAATGTCAACCATTTTTTCTATTTGTTGACATTTTAATCGAACGGCACCTGTTCGTTCTATAAGGGGTAGCGTCAGGAAAATGCAGATTTACAACGTTAAGGAAATTTCGATATTAAAAAGCCCAATTTCTCAGCATTAAAATTGAGAAATTGGGCTTTTTTCGTTATTCCCCGATAGTTCCATTAGAAAAAGCTGCCTTAAAGACAGCTCCGATCTTGAGCTAACGAACCTGTTAGTTCCATAAAAAATGTTCCGAACCACCATATAAATGCTATATCAAAAATACTACGAACCAATTCTGTAAACCCCAAGCTATGGCTAATAAAAGAAATCAAAATGGTTCCCTTTCCTTTTAAATGGTCTCTCCATTGTATAAAAAAGTTTAATCAAAACTCATTTAGAAATCTTTAATTGAAAAGATAAAGTATCACAACTTTATACAAAACCTCGCATCTATCTTCAAACATCGCAATTTTATTTTATAGACACAATTACCAATGGCGGATTCCTAAGAATATTAACAATAAATTCCAAGTTAAAATTTAAGAAAAATTTAATATTTACCCCACTTTTTATTTTAGATGTTTTTCCTATCCTATATACAAGTTACTTTATGGAGGAGAATAAAAATGAAAAAGTGGGGATTTTTATTGGTTTTTAATTTTATTTTTAAGATATTACCGGTATCCCAAGATAAAGTAGAGGATCAAATCTGGATAATTTCCGGAGATGATAGCGTAGTGTAAAGTAGGTTAAAGCATTGGTTATTAATTTGAAAATGAATTAGGAATTGAGGATTTATATGGAAAAATCAAAAAACACTCAAAAAAAAATAACTGCTGGCTTGTTGGCCGTATATTTATTTGCATTAACATGGATTATAGTCTTTAAAATGCAATTTTCATTCCAAGGCTTGCCGGATTTTAGGGAAATCAACTTAATCCCTTTTGCTGGTTCAGCTAATGTTAATAACCAAATAGATTTTAATGAAATAATCTATAATGTAATTGCATTTATCCCATTTGGAATTTATATCAGTTTGCTAAAACCAAATTGGTCTTTCTTGAAAAAGATTACAGTAATAGCAGGAGTTAGTTTGTTATTTGAAGGATTGCAATTCATCTTTGCTATAGGAGCTAGCGATATAACTGACTTTATGGGAAATACATTAGGTGGAATTATTGGAGTTGGAGTTTATATTGTATTTTATAAGCTGTTCAGTACTAAAGCTACTAAAATCCTTAATGTTTTAGCTTCAATCGGAACGATATGCATTGTTGCGCTATTGCTGTTATTAATATATCTCAGGATTAGTGGTGTTATTATTTATAAAGTTTCCTAAGTAATTGGAGAATTGCTGTTTCATGAAAATTAACAGAGGGTCTACAGCAGATTCTTTATTTATAAAACAAGAATGACAAATATCACAAGCCACCAATTTTGAGGATGGCTTTTTTAAATTCCATTTCTCTAAAAACAGAAAATATCCTTATTCAACAATCTGGCCCAAAAGTTGAAGAAAGGTCAAAGAGCACTATTCAACTATTCCACTCCGTCAGTTCCATCAGAAAAAGGCTGCCGCAGCAGCCTACCTAAATGATCTATTCTCCTTGAGTTCCCTCTTCACTTTTGTATTCCAAAAGATCTCCCGGCTGACAGTCCAAAGCCTTACAAATCGCTTCTAACGTGGATAGTCGAATCGCTTTTGCTTTTCCATTTTTCAATATAGAAAGGTTAGCCATCGTTATTCCAACCCTTTCCGAAAGTTCCGTTACGCTCATTTTCCTTTTAGCCAGCATCACATCAATATTGATTATTATTGCCATGTTATTCACCTCAGACTATTAAGTCATTCTCTGATTTTATATCGATGGCTTCTTGTAAAAGTCTTTGAAGGACAGCCGCAAAGACAGCAATCACCATGGGGGCAAAAATCATGRCCATTCCGATTAGTACGAGACCCGGTGCGTCATCTACCTCCGCCATGATATAGACGAATGGCAGGGCCACCATATACAAGCCACTGATTATGATGGCACATTTTTTGATTTTCTTTAGAGCTCTTACTGATAATTCCGAGAAAGCTTGATTCTTGTCAATATAGCTTAATAGGTTAAACGATTGATACAAAGCGAAGTAAAAGGGGATTGCCGACACATACATAACCATTAATAGGCCATATACCATATAAGCCAAATCTGAACCTCTTTCTGCTGCTTCATTTGCTTCATTCGCTATCTGAGGCAACAAAAATAGACACAAAGCAAGGACCGGAATGCCGATAAAAATGACAGCTACCTTTAAGAAGAGTGTTGAACTTCGTTTCATGAAAAGCACCTCATTTAATTATTGTCAATTTGAATTTAACACGTTTTTTATTGTTTCACAATAAAATATTATTGTGTTTAATTACATTATTATTGTTTATACATTTAGAAGACAAAAATAAAAAGCATTCCCCATTACAGAGAAATGCTCGATAGCTTGTGAAACCAACTTCCCCATTGATGGCGGCCGGATATTCAACGTTAGTCATAATAACGAAACGCCCACATCGCTAAATCGTAAAAAACGAATAACCAGTATAAAGTATGCTATTGCAACTCCTCAAATATGAGATAAACAAGGGCCTCGATTTTCAAACGGAAACCGGCAAAGATATATTCTAAACTAGGACTTGTTAATCCTCATTGGAAGAGAACGAAAACGCGGATGCTCAGCGAGTATAGAACTTCTCATCTGTTTAACGACAGGATGTTCTGACGAAAAAAACTGATCTTTTGAATTGTAATGCTCGATTAATTCCCCTTTTTCCAGTACACCCAAAGTATCTGAGATTGAATAAGCCGCTTTAATATCATGTGTAATAAAAAGATAAGATAAGCCGAAGTCTTTCTTCAACTCACTTAATAATTCTAAAATCAGTGTTTGATTAACCATATCCAGACTGCTTACGGATTCATCCAAGACGATTAACAGTGGCTTAAGAGAAATTGCTCTAGCAATATTAATTCTTTGCAATTGTCCACCGCTAAATTGGTGTGGGTACTTTTTTAAATCCTTTTCACTTAGGCCCACTCTTTCCAATAACTCAATAACCGTTCTTTTTTGTTCGGCTACGGTTAGTTTTTCATAGTTTTCCAATGGCTCGCCTACAATACTTTCGGCGGTCATTCGTGGATTGACAGCTGAATATGAATCCTGAAAGACGACTTGTAGATCTCTTCGTATCTTTTGTCGTGTAAGCTTATCAGCGGTATAGATATCATGCCCTTGAAACAGAACCTGTCCTTGCTGTGGACGTTCTAAGCCAAGGATCACTTTTCCTAATGTACTTTTTCCAGCTCCACTCGTGCCAAGCAACCCTAAACATGTTCCTTCGTCAATGGTGAGGGAAATGTCAGTGAGTACTTTTTTAGAAGGCTCTTTCCATTTTAAAAACGTATGAGCATTATAGCTATGAGTTACTGCTTTTACTTGTAATAAACTCATTTGTTCACCCCTCAAAAAAATGCAGTCCATATATCACAACATATGGGTGATAGGCTCTTCATGTTTAATGCTAAGGCGGGCATTTAGCAGTTTCTTTGTGTATTCATGCTGCGGATTATCAAATAGTTCATACACATTTGCTGTTTCTACAATTCTGCCATGTTGCATAACGACTACATCATCTGCCATTTCAGAAATGACGCCAAGATCATGAGAAATGAGTAAAATGGATGTTCCATATTCAGAACGGATTTTATCCAAGTGGCGAAGTACCTGTAATTGGTTATGTACGTCGAGTGCAGTCGTCGGTTCATCAGCAATAATAACGGATGGCTGTAAACATGCAGCCATCGCAATCATCACGCGTTGAAGCATACCTCCACTCAGTTGAAAAGGATAGCTTTTTAATAGTTTCGCGGGATTTGGCAGGTTTACATTTTGCATCGCTTCGATGGCAAGCGCTTTTGCTTGTTTTTTATTCAATGCGGTATGAGACCTAATCGTTTCGACAAATTGATTGCCAATTGTAAAAACAGGCGTAAATGAATTCATCGGATTTTGCATAATAAAGGCAATATCCTTGCCGCGAATTCCACGTATTTCTTTATCGTCCAAACCATTTAATTCTCGTCCTTGAAGGGTAATGCTCCCTTCAATTGTAGTTGTTTTCCGATCAAGAAGCTGTAGAATGGACATACTCGTAACGGTTTTGCCACTTCCGCTTTCCCCAACAAGGCCCAATACCTTCCCTTTTTCCAGTTCGAAATTAATGTCCTGAACGAGGGTGGAAGCACCTTCCTTTGTTTGTACTTTTACACGTAGATCGCTCACTGTTAATACATTCGACCGTTCTGTTCTCAATCTTCTCATTCCTTTTTATTAACGACGTTTGACTCCAAAACGTTCTGATAGCGCTTCGCCTAATAAATTGAAGGTGACGACAACAAGCATAATCATCAAACCTGGATATAGCATTAATTCTGGATTCGTCCGAATATAGGATTTCCCTTCATGAATCATTGCTCCCCATTCTGGTGTAGGAGGTTGCACGCCCAAACCTAGAAACGACATGGCCGATATATCCATGATGGCCCAACCCATTTCTAATGTACCCATAACAGCGAGCGGTGGAAGAACATTTGGAATAATATGTTTCTTTATTATCTTCCATTGAGAAGAACCGCTTATTTTAGCTGCCGCTATATAGTTTTGTTCTTTTAGACTAAGTACCATTCCTCGGAAAATTCTCGCATAATACACCCATTGCACAAGCATCAATGCTATGATGACCTGTTTAAGGCCAGGTCCCAATATACCAACAAGTCCAAGAATGAGCAAAAGGTTCGGAAATGCCATAACGCCATCACACAGTCTCATTAGCACCTGGTCCACCCATCCGCCTTTATAACCAGCAATGGTTCCGACAATCAAACCGATGCCTAAAGATGAAATAAAGATTAATGTAGCAAATCCTAACGAAATGCGAGCTCCATATAAGATGCGTGATAACGTACATCTTCCTAAATGATCCGTTCCCAATGGATACTCAAAGGAAGATGGCTGTAGTTTATTAGCTAAATTGACAGCAATAGGATCATTAGGTGCAATCCAAGGAGCCAAGATGGTGATGATAAATAGGAAGCTTAATATTATTGAACAAAGGACAATCACTTTCTGACTTCTCATCATAATACGAAGACTTGTTATCATTGACGTTGCCCTCCTTTTCTGGAGATGCGTGGGTCGATACACATTTGGATTAGGTCAACAATCAAATTGCTAAAAATGAATAGTCCCGCAGCTAAAAGCACATAGCATTGAATGACAGGAACATCCCGATTAAAAATAGCTTCAATGAAATAACGACCGAATCCTGGCCAGGAAAAGACCGCTTCGACGATAATGGTTCCGGTCAGCAGCTTTCCTAAATTCATCCCCAGTCCAGTAATCATGGGGGATATGGCTATTCTCAATACATGTTTTCCCATAATGACTTTTTCATGAATCCCTCTTGTGCGAGCAAAAAGGACATAAGGTTCCTGTAAATTTTCAAGAACGCTAGCACGTAATAGTCGAGTATACAAAGCTATTAATGGCAAAGCTAAAGTAACGGAAGGAAGAACCAGATGTTGCCAAGTCCCGATTCCTTCGACAGGAAATAGGTCGAGTTTAACAGAAAAGAAAAAAATCAATAAATAACCAAGCCAAAAAGAAGGGATGGACGCCCCGAAAAAAGAGAGAAGGCGACTAAAATGGTCAATACCACTGTTTTTCTTTATGCCTGCCAAAAATCCAAGAGGGACACTGACCAGGATAGCTAATATGATGCTACCTAAAGCTAACTGAATGGTCGCTGGCATTCGATAGGTTACCTCTTCCAAAACAGGTTTATTCGAAAGATAAGATATGCCAAAATCAAATTGGCATATCTTAATAATAGAATTTACATATTGAACATGGAGGGGTTGATCTAAGCCAAACTCATGTCTTTTCTGAGCCAATATCTCATCTGTAGTTTGGATATGTGCTGCAGATAAATATGCCTCAGCTGGGTCCACTGGTGAAAGGTGAATCATTCCAAACGTAAGAAGAGTGGCCAAGAGAAAGATGGGAATAATGGCCATAATTCGTTTCAAGATATACGTGCCCATGAAAACCCTCCTGTAACTTACTTCTCGATGCTAATTCCTGTGAATGGATGTTCATCCCGGTTAGCAGGGAATGTAAAATTAGATACATCTTTTTGGTAAACAGCTATTTTCTTAATATAAGAAATGGGCACAATCGCTCCTTGGTCTTGCAGTGATTCCAAAATGGTTGAGTAAAGTTCTTGACGTTCTTTTTCATCTGTTGTTCCAGGAACTTCTGCAATTTGTTTTAACAACTCATCTCTGTTCGGATAAGATGAAATGGCTTCGTTAAAGCCAAATCCTTTTGAACCAACGACATTTAAGAAAGTATGTGGATCATATGGAGCGCCATAGTTACTAAAGAAATTCAATTCAAAATCATTAGCTTTGAATCTTTCAATTTGTACCGTAAGCTCAACTCCAACGATATTCAATTTAACACCTAGTGCCGCCCACTCAGATTGTAATGTTTCGGCCATTGCTTTTTGAATAGATTCTGCAGAGTCGTACATTAACTCGATTTCAAGCGGCTTTCCGTCTTTCTCACGAACGTTTTTTCCTTTTGGAAGCTTCCATCCCGCTTCATCTAATAAAGCTTTTGCTTTTTCGACATTATAATCAATCGGTGTTACATCAATGTCTGAAGTATACGGGAAGTTTGTCGGTAAAATGAAATCTGCCTTCTCTTCCAACCCAGAAGTAACTCCGTCAACCATTGCTTTTTTATTAAATCCATATTGTAACGCTTGACGAACACGTAAATCTGAAAGTTGTTCTTTCTTCGTATTCATAACTAGTTGTCTTGTCGCAACCGGATCAGAAATACTAGTCTCATAGTTACCTGTTGTTTCTAATTGTTTGAAAGCATCCAGACTGATAGCACCTTCACCATAAATTAGGTCCAGGTCACCTTTTTCAAAAGCAAGAACACGGGTTTCCGCATCAGGAATGACCTTGACTTTGATTTTCTTAACTTTAGGGAGTTCACCCCAATAATTTTCATTGCGTTTGAAAATAGCATATTCATCTGCTTTATATTCTTCCAAAACCCATGGGCCTGTACCGACTGGTTTTGTAACACCTTTAGAAGTGTCACCATCTTTAGGGAATCCAGCATCACCTAAGAATCGGACTGGACGAACAACGGCTAACTCTTGAATAGTAGGATAATATGGCTCCTTTAATGTTAGTTTAAATGTGTTTTGGTCAATTACTTCCGTTTGATCGACTTTCGTAATAAAGCCCAACCAACTATGTAAATCAACATTTTTCAATATAGTATCAAAGTTCTTTTTCACAATTTCAGCATTAAAGCTTGTACCGTCAGAAAACTTCACATCTTGACGGAGGTGGAACGTATATTCCTTCCCATCCTTGGAAATTTCCCAAGATTCAGCTAAATGCGGTTTCAGCTTACCACCATCTTGGTAGCTGACCAAAGGTTCATATATCATTGATGTAGCGAATAATTGAGAAGGATTATAGACATGCGGATTCATTTCACCTATATCCCTCGGCCAAGCCAAAGTAAGCATGTCTTTACTGTCTTTGTTTGAAGTTGAATTTTCTTTTGATTCATTTGTACATCCAAGTAAAAGCGTTGATAGAATTAAAACGATTGCCGATATAAATAACACTTTTCTGCTGTTTCTTCGTTTTGACATAACCATTGGTGCCCCCTGTACCATATTGAGAATTATTTTCAATTGTAATGAGTAACTATATTATTGTCAATATAATGTCGAAACTCTCAAAAAATATAATTATGTTTATAAGAAATCATATGTAGATACGTAGACCCCCAATATTCTTTTCAGCCATGAATGATGATGCTACTCCGAATATTTACACGTTCGCCCCCTTTTAAAACCGGTATTGTTCGTGAAAAGTTAGGAACCTGACCAAAATGAATTACATTCCGTCGTGAAGAAATAATTATCATTCACCTGTTTTTGGATAACACAATCATCAGTTGCAATCCTCTTAACCTTATAAGAGGATAAAACCAATAATACTATTCTGATATAATTATCTATACGTAGAAGACATCGGAGGGCGGACATTTAATCGTTGTATAGATTTGTGAATGTCCCAAACGCTCTTGCTGAGAATGGCGAAACATATATAGTGTTAAAGGACTGGGAATGTGTCACCTGACATTTTCTCATTTTTTTGTATAGCGCCATTGTTCATTTGGTTTGGCGATCCAGACGAAGTGGAGTGTGGACTGTTTACAGCTGCACTCCGTTTTCCATTACTGAATAGCATGGACAAAGGCAAACATCTGCATGATTTTCCTGAGAGCCTGTAAAGACTTAAAGCTTTCGGACATTCCCAAGAAGCTGCTATTGAAAATGCGCTACTACAAGTATCCAAAAAATTAATAAAGTCGGGTTATAAAATTTTATTGTACGTTGTCTGGGGCAGTGACCGGGAGGCCTCCAAACGACTTTACGATAAATTGAATGACCCGTTGAATGTGACTTATGATCCATCACTATACTCAGAGGAGTAGCTTATTGAAAAACTCTCTGTCTGCAGTTTGAGCATTAACTTTAAACTTCACGCTAATATTCTTTCCTTAGCAGGAAATGTCCCCTGTATCGCCCTCGGATACAGATTTAAAGTATTTGATTTGTTTCAGTCCCTTGGGCTGGAGAATTTAGTCGTTTCAACCGATTCCGATACACTAGCTCTCGATATTATGGAAGGGGCATAACAAGAAGACACTCCTTTTAAAAGGAGTGTTTATTAAGTATGAACATAAAAAAGCACCTGTTAAAGGTGCTAAGCTTGTAACGTTTTATATAGTGGATTTTCTAAACCAATTAGAGATTGCATAGTACTTGTCAACTAGCATAGGTTGCTACTCGCGGGGATCTATCTGCCTTCCTTATTTAGTTTGATGGCTCCCATTTACCTATAAAAAACGCTATCATTGTTTACCTGCTTTGGCTTGGCTTCGCTACGAGACATTTGTATCCCTTGCCTTGGGACCTCCTTTTGTCTTCGGCATTAGCCTTGTTCTCTTTGACTTGCTTTTAGGTCTTTTTGTGGTGTTTGAGCTAGCACAGGTTGCTACTCGCGGCAATTTAGCTGCCTTAGATACTATCCTTAGGTTGTCCCTCATTCACCCCTTTATATTTCTTTAATCCTGAAAGGTGTGTTCTTCCCAAGCACATACGCTTTCATTCAAAAAAGAAATAATTCGTCTACTTCTCCATACTCAATACCACATAAACGTTTTCAATCAGTTTTTAGCTCAATCAACCACGCTTCCTATCTGATTTCCTTGTTAAAAAAAACTCAATTAGTCATAATTTCTACCAATGTTTCACTACATCTTTTAGAACCTTCTAATTTTGTCGATATTTACTCAGAATTAGTAGTTATTTCTCGGGAAATTGTTGAAATTTGAAAATAGTGATTCTAAATAGTTAGAACAAAAGAATTTCTACTATTGATTTGATTGCCTCGGTTTAGATTATTATTAACACCTCGTAAAAGATTCTAAAAAAGCCATTAAGAAACCTTTTTCTTATTGAAGTAATGTTTCTTAATGGTTTTTTTGTTCAGTTTTAAGTTATGACATATCGTTTGTCAGTTAAATGTTCACCTCACGCGTAAAGCAGCGAGTGTATTGGTTGAAAATTTCTTTAATCTTAAAAGGTGTGTTCTTCCCAAACACATACGATTTCATTCAAAAGAGAAATAATTCGTCACTTCTCCATACTCAATACCCATAAACGTTTTCAATCAAGTTTTTAACTCAATTGGTCATAATTTTCACCAATGTTTTACTACATCTTTTAGAACCTTCTAATTTTGTCGATATCTACTCAGAATTTGTAGTTATTTCTCGGGAAATTGTTGAAATTTGAAAAATAGTGATTCTGAATAGTTGGAACAAAGGAATTTCTACTATTGATTTGATTGCCTCGGTTTAAACTGTTATTTAACATCTCAATATAGTCAAAGAGACTAAAAAAAGTAATGAAACCTTTTTCTTATTGAAGTAATGTTTCTTTATGGTTTTTTTGTCGTTCAGTTTTAAGCTATGACATATCGTTTGTCAGTTAAATGTTCATTTTACCCGTAGCTGCGAGTTTATTGGTTAAAAATTAAGCTCTCTTTTAATTGAATGAGAGCAAGGGTTAAATTGTCATATGTATCGGGTATCGCTATCTCTGTTTCATTGGTTCCTTCTAATCTTTCTTTTTCTTGATACAAGGTCCTTTAGCTCTATCGTTTAGGGAGTTCCCCGTATAGCGTATCGCTTTAAGCGTTTCGATGTCGGATTGAAAGAAGGTGTGTAAATTCCCACATTTTAATAATGGTTATTCATTTCGTTCTAAGTTTTAGACATACTTTCGAGCATTGATTTTGCACTTCCACTTCCTTTGAAGAGGATGCTCATTCATTCAGAAGTAAATCCTGTTTCATATCGGACTTCCCTTTCTATTTAAAGATGAAGAATCTGTGGACTTATTTTCATGTTATATCTCACACCGATACGAAACATAAAAAAGAACCGATAAGCCCCTTTCTTGAGGAACACTATTGAGGCCATGGATCTTACTGGAGCTGGGAAACCGTTGTTTTAAGCTGAGCCATATCCTTGTCAGTGGATTGTTCATTTCAAGCGTAGCTGCGAGTTGTTCATTGGTTAGAACATTTAAAATCTCATTTATATGTTTGGAATTATGGGTTAAGTTGTCTTTATACCGGGTATCGCTATCTCTGTTTCATCGGTTACTTCTAATCTACCTTTTTATAGATACATAAGATCTCTAGCTGTACCCTCCAGGGACATGCCCTTATCACGTATCGTATAACGCTATGTGCGCTTCGATGTCAGATTGAATAAAGATAGGTGACCACCATCTTAAAAACTCATATCCGTTTCGTACTAAGTTTTGACCATACTTTTGAACAGTGGGTGTGCATCCCCACATTTTCTGCCACTTCCTTAGAAAAGAATACTTGTTCATTCGGATGTATATCATGTTTGCATCAAACGTCACTTTTCTATTAAACCTAAAGATTCGAATTTATTTGTAAGTTATATCGCCCAGCGATACGCAACACACAAAAAAGAGCCGATCAATCCCTGTCTGGAGCACCTCTAGTAATAATGACTCTTGTTTTGAATGCAAGTTCTCAACTGTCTCAACTCTCATTTCATTAAACTGCCTTTTTTGCTTGCTTCAAATTGTGCATTTTGTTTTAGATGCATATCGCTTAAACAAATCTCCAATGAAATTTCAATTGAGCCTTTGGTAGAACGTCCGATACATTGGTATCGCCGAGCTTTTACAAAACAGGTGCCAAACCTATAAAGTTGAAATATTCTTTCTTCATTCTTTTTTTCAGCTGCGCGAATCATATATGGCACTATGAATTTTTTTAAAGTTTTTTGGATTCGCATAGGCAAAAAACCTTAACAGTCATCCCTTATTTTCTGAATATGGAGAAAAGTCCCCGCCATTTTTCGGAACGTTTTTGTATAGTCTCTTCTAAACGTTTATTAAATTCATTTTGTGAACTCCATTCTTTTTTCTGTTCGTCCCGCATATTTTGTATTTCTTTTTGTAAGAGTTCACTTTTTTGTTTTTCTTGTTCCAGCAATGTTTCGTAATGGGTATTTTGTTGTTCAGTTAATTGTTCAATTTTAGTATTAGTTCTTTGCGCTGAATTTCCAATACTAGAACTTATAACATGATGATCTTGCTGGAGCCGGGAAACCTTTGTTTTAAGCTGTGACATATCATTTGTCAGTTGGGCATTCATTTCACGTGTGGCTGCGAGTTCATTGACTAAAAACATTAAGACCTCGTTTAATTGTTTGGGGTCGTGGGGTGAATTTTCATATGTATCGGGTATCGCTATGTGTGTTTCATTGGATCCTTCTAATCTTTCTTTTTGTTGATACACAAGGTCTTTAGCTGTATCGTCTAGGGGCTTGTCCGTATCGCGTAGCGCTATAAGCGCTCCGATGTCAGATTTAACAAAGATACGCCGATCTCCATCTTTCAAAAACTCATATCCATTCCGCTCTAAGATTTGACCATACTTTCGAACAGTGGGAGTTGCAATCCCCACTTCTTCTGCCACTTCCTTGGAAGAGAAAGCTCGTTCATTCATTTGTATATCGCGTCGCATATCGGACCTCTTTTCTATAACTAGTTGTATCTGTAGTCTACCCGACCTTAAATTTTCTGTCTAGATAAGTATAGCCTATCCAGAAGTCGTTAGGGATAGCGATAAGATTCCCTTTTCCTTTCTTCTGTTTCCATATAGGATTAGATCACCTATTCACTTCCCTTCCTTCTCTTGCATAGCCTCCATCTCCCCTTATAATTGCGGATGTTACATCTGGTTGGGCCTGGCGCCTGGTCCCGTGCCTTTGGAAAACTGGCCAGCCTTATCCTCAAGATTCCCCTTTTTTTGTTGCAAGTTACCACTCGGACAAATTTCATATAATCACTTAAGTGGAGTGAATTACATCCTAATTCATAGGCTCTTTTACATAACCAGCTCTGAGTGCTTTTCTACTAAAAGTGGCTGGTCAATTATTGAAACCAAGTTTATTAATCTACCTAAGTGTTTATTATTGTTTCTCATCTAATATAGCTTTGACTTGTTTTATAAGAACTTCCCATTGATTTGCTTTTGTTTACTTATGTTCCGTACCATTCAAATGGATGAAAGACTCGTGAAAATGCTGAAACACAATAAGATTAAGCAAACAGAAATAAAACTTCAAAGAATCGTTCCTTTCTGGTATGGGTCGTTGTGGAGACCCCGCTACACCAGTTTGGACCGATTCTATTATTTTCCCACTAAAAAAAGCTCGACCCAAATGGCACATTATATGCCTTTTGGGTCAGCTCATTTTTTCATTATTTCATCAGCTTTGCGACTGGCTTCGAAAGGAACAACAATACAATACCTAAACCAATTGTTACAAAACCAATTACACTGAAGATTTCCAGGTAACCTAAAGACTGCGTATATGCAGCTAATTGTCCGGCTACCATATTGGCCACCGCGGAACTTGCCAGCCATACTCCCATTAGAAGTGAGGCAAGCTTGATTGGAGCAATTTTACTTACCATTGATAAGCCGACTGGTGAAATCATTAATTCGGCTAATGTATGAAGGAAATACGTTACAATCATGAACAGGATGTTCACTTTCAGCGCTGTATCGTTTCCTGTGTACATAACGGCAGGAAGCAGTACTAAGAAACCTAAACCAACAGTGACTAAACCGAGAGCCATCTTCGTTGGGGTTTTTAAGTCACCGCGTTTTGAGCTGCCAAGCTTGTACCATAAAGCAGACATAATTGGCGCTAAAATCACGATGAATAATGGGTTCAATGATTGGAACCAGGCAGTTGGAACCTCAAAGCCAAATACATTCCGATCAATTTGGTCATTGGCATACAATGTCAATGAACTTCCTGCCTGCTCGAAAGCGGCCCAGAAAGCAATGACGAAGACTGCCAAAATCACGATAGCCGTTGTACGTTTTTGTTCTCTTTTCGTTAACGGTGCAGCTGATTTTTTACCAGCTGTAACATCCGGTTTGCCGGTAGGTTCTTTACCGATATCACCTAAATAGCGATTGCCTAATAAGTTGAAAACTAACTGTCCTACAATCATGCCAATTGCTGCTGTCAAGAACCCATATTTATAGTTCATAAGCCCGACTACTAATGGGGCGAAGAAAGCCCCAACGTTAATACCCATATAGAAGATGGTGAAAGCCCCATCACGACGCGGATCATTGTCTTCATAAAGATCACCAACAATTGTCGAGATGTTTGGCTTGAAGAAACCATTACCGATGATCAATAAACCAAGACCAATGTAAAGCGCTGTTAAACTCTGACTTGCGAATAGCGAAAAGTTACCCAGCGCCATTAAAATACCGCCAATCGTGATCGCCAATCTTCTGCCTATGAAACGGTCAGTCAAGTATCCGCCAATCATTGGCGTAATATAAACGGCACCAGTAAAGAATCCGTATATGCCCATAGCCGCAGATTTGTCGACTCCAAGCCCGCCGTTTACAACCGTTGCCGTTAAGTAAAGAACAAGGATTGCCCTCATTCCGTAATAGCTGAAGCGCTCCCATGCCTCAGTAGCGAACAGCATATACAGTCCTGGAGGATGCTTTTTCCTGGACTGGTTTGGCTGCTGAACTTCTTCTTTTAATAGTGCTTGCATAATAAAGTCCTCCTCAATATGGTTAACCACCAATCGTTACATTCACAAAATAATTGCATGGTCTTTATTTTAATAGACAATTGATTGGTACGATGATGGCCACTCATTCCATCCAACTCACCATTAGTAAGCGTTTTCATTTTTTAATCTTCGCTCTGGTGCAAAAAGAATCTGATAGCAAAATCTACATGAGCATTAACTTATAAATTCCTTCATTTAACTTGAAGACAACCAATGAAGGTATTTATATTTTAAAGAATCTTTAGTGTTGTAAAATAATTTTATATTATCAGAAAATATAAAAATACAGAAAAAAAAGAAAAAAAGTCTTGTTGCATTAACGGTCTGCGCAGCAACGGATACCCCCCATCATAATAAAAAAACTGCCTTGTATTAAGGCAGTTTCAGACTGTTGACAAACTCGATTTTAGTTAGGATTGCCTACATTATTATAAAAAGGAAGTTTAAAATATGAACGTTGATTTTCACTCCAGGCACTCGCTTTCCGCGGGCGGTCCGGGAGCCTCCTCGGCGCTCTTGGCGCCTGTGGGGTCTCCCTTGGACGCGCTTTCCCCGCAGGAGTCTCGTACCTTCCGTTCCAATCAACTTTGTTAAAATTTCAATTGGAACCCCTTTTGTTTACAAACTCAAACTGCCTTGTATTAAGGCAGTTTCTTAGTCAACAATCCATTGATATAAATTTTTGGGTCTTCCTATTTTTTGATAACTCACAATAGTTTCCACTTTTCCTTCATCAAGTAAATGCATAATATAGCGATAGACGGTCGGATAAGCCAATCCAACTTCTTTAGAAATTGTATCAACAGAAAAAGGCTCACGATTAGAATGTAGAAAATCACTAACGTGACGAAGTGTTCTCTTACTAATTCCCTTTGTTACAAATATATCCTTCTCTTCACTGGATTTTTGCTGCGGAGCTGATTGGGTTAATTTTGCTAGGCGGGCATGCAGTTGAATTCTTGAAATCAAATCAGGCGCTTTTACAGGCTTTAACGCAAAATCCGTTGCGCCTGCTTCAAGAAAGCGATCAGCAATTTCCTGCCGTTCATCGACTGTTAATACAAGAATCGGAACATCAGCATTAAGTTTACGAAGCTCACCCACTGTTTTTATTCCGTCCATTTCCGGCATATGATAATCCACTAAAACAACATCCGCTCCTTTTTCTGCAAACACATTCAACCCTTCTTTTCCATTGTTCGCCGTATCTGCATTCCAGCCGGCAAATTCACAAATTTCACTTAGCATGTATTGAATTGATGCATCATCATCTATGACTAAAATGTTCATCTTGACACACTCCCCTCAGCTAGTTTAATCCAAATTATTGTCCCGTGCCCAAGCTTGCTGTCAATTTCCACCGATGCACCATGTCCTTCAGCAACTTGTCGCACGAAAGCTAATCCCATCCCTGGATGCGATTTCGTACTGAACCCAGCTTTCCATACTTCCACCTGCTCTTTAGGTGAAATCCCTTTCCCGTTATCTGATACGCCCAACCAAAGTTCATTTTCATAGGTTTTTACCTTAAGTGAAATCTTTCCATCTTCCACTCCATTCACTGCATCATAAGCATTGTCAATTAAATTCACCAATGCCCTTGTCATTCGGATTTTATTAATGAAAATTTTAATTTCAGGATCTGTTTGAAAGTCTACCTTCAGATTAAGATTTGTCCCGCTCAGTCTGCTTGCTTCGACATATTCAACTAAATCTTTTATACGGCACCAATGTTTTTTATCATCATATAAAATCTCGGAAATCATGTCGCTAACGGAATGAATCGATGCTGAAATCCTTTGACAATATTCCTTAATTTTAGAATCGTCCACTTTCAAACTAATTAAAGAGTTTAGCCCCTCAATTGCTGTGAGTGGTGTTTTTAAATCATGGACCAGATATAGTGCTTCTCGTCCTGATCTTGACTGCATTGCTTCTAACTGCGCATAATGAAGCTCTTGCTTTATCCGCCATCTTTGTTCAGATAAAGAAAAATACACAGCTAAAATAACAGCATTAATAACAAAAATTAAGCACAAAGTTAAACTGTACAATGTTAAGGATTGCTCAAATCCAATTTGAACCGCTATATCTTTTAATTCCTTAGAAATCGATCCTTGGCCAAATCCATATTGGGATAAAGAAGGAATCTCATTCAGCCATTCAATCCCAAAGATTAATTGAGAACAAATAATCGTTTTAATAATGGGCTTTAGTCTATCCTTTTCAAAGGCTTGCAATAATAAGATGGCTAACAACAATAACAACGCATATGCGCTAAATGAGTATGTTAAAGAATAATAAGCATTTATCACGATATAATCGAGAGGAATAACAATAAGGGGAATGACGATTTTTAACCATGGACGGTTTAAACGAGCACCGATTTCGTCTCCCAACAGCAGTGCACCAATATAATGAAACAAAGCTAAAACTGTATTTAAAGAAATTAACAAAAAAACGGCAAGCATCAGCTTATTTCCCGTTTCTTCACCTTCTCTTAAAGAAATAAGCAAATCAGTAAGGCCAATTTCGTCAGGACCCAACCACGACAGTAAGAATACCCCGAATAAAATTACTCCAATTTTTATCCATATTGTCCAAGACCTCATAAGACTAGCTATCATAATCATTTCACCTTTAATCGATTATTTGCTTCTAGAATAGAATGATGACCATTCTTTCATTTCGTATTGATTTAAATGTATGTATACCCTTCCATTCTCATTATACGCAATTCATCATTATTATGAAAATTATAAAAAAATGGGTACGTGGATGAGCTACCCTATAGACAAAAAATTAATTATTATCCTTATAGAGTTATTTAACTACACTGCATTTTTTTCCATAGAAAAAAACACCTCCATATTGATTGGTTGATATTTAATACCTACTTTTCAACGAAAGGTGTTTTTACTTTTCTCATTTTTCAGGTCAGTGCAATTATAAAAAAAGGATTATCTCGCTTTTGCATATTTAGTTAGTTTGCCGAAATAATATTATATTCTGATGCTTTTTGAGATTATACTTTATTGTTCCAAGAGGTAATTACATAAATCAACTTGAAAATATTGATTTCTCAAGGATTTAATTAGATAAATAGGGTTCACATCAATATTCACATGTAACAATGCCTTTTCAAAGGTATCCATGGACACTGAAGGATTATCTCCTAATAATGATGCAATGGCTGCTTCATATTTACCCTTTTGGTAAGTACCTTCCTTTTTATCTTCTAAAGCATGAAGTATATCAAAAATTACCTTTGAATCATTTTCACTCAGATCATTATTCAAAATGAAATGAAAAAAAGTATATTGTTCAGGATTTTTATCCAAAGCAATTGTAAGTAATAACTTTTGATGATATTTCATCTTTTTAAATTCATCTATTAACTCATCCATTAAATTCAGCTCCTACTATTATAATACCCAAAGTGCAATTGCCCAAGCAATAGATCTAGCAGCACTTGGTGCAAAGCCTAATTCATGTATCATGAAATCAACTAATCTTGCTTCAATTTTATTAGACATTCTGTCTAATGCATCACCAATTTCAAAAGCATGTTTTTTCAAAAGCTTACCATTGGCAGGTGATAAACTACCAACAATTTTGCCCATTGCTGTACCACCATACTTTAGTGCATACACTACAACTGTCTTTTTAAATCCCCTTTTTTTGGACTCATTTTCTAATTGTTGAATAATTTCAGATGACATTTGAGTACCATCATAAGGGTTGACGGGGTTGGCCTGTTGCATTGACAAACTTGAGGGAGTCGATTGGTCAGCAATGACACTTTCTATTTCTTCTAGGCTAATTTGGGCTTGCTCGGTTACTATTATAGAACCAATTTCAGTATTTGTTCGAATTGTTGATTCATTTAGTTCTGAAGCAGAAGCTTTTGAAAATGGAGCAAAAGCTGAAAATAGAAAAGCACTTGCAATAGCTGGAACTATAATTCTCTTAACACCAATTTCTCTAACTCTAATAATTTTCATATTGGTCAAACTCCTTTTAACAATGGGGTTAGGGTAAGTGTTTCCGCACTTCTATCTTAATACTAATATATTTAGTAAATCCCCTCGTTCCAAAAATGAAACGATATAATTTACATTTCATAATTCCCTTATTTGATATTCACATATTTGGTGTGAGCATTCATGACTGAATCTCCCGTTAGACCCCTATAATAAGGGATTAAGCGATGATTACATCATGCCCGCCCATTCAATTAATAATTTAATAGGAAGTAACAAGGTAATAATATCAACACTTTTGGTCAAAGCCACCTAAAATAACTTCACTTAGTGTCATGATATTTCAATGTCAGGTGAGCAAATAGGTGAGCATTTTCAATTAAATTCTTATAAATAACTGGTATGAAGAACCTGAAAAAGCCCCACTATTACAAGAGGAAGCATAAATCTAATCCTAATCCTATATTATTTCGGAAGGAGAAAAGATTATCATGAAAATGAAAAAATCCTTAAATCGAATTCAAACTGCATTATTAAAGAAACACATAAATGAGTTTTAAGAAAAAGATGGCATTTTAACTGAGGCTTTCATTTTAGAAGGACCAGAAGATATGATTTTCTATGTCTATAAGTTTGAATCTCCCTGTAAAACTGTGAAAGGTGCAATTTTATTATAAAAATTGAGAGGAGATTTTATAAATGAAATTTCAAAAAATTCTTAACTGCTTCAAAGTAAATAGATAAATACCATTTCTATATTATTTCCTTAAAAATCATCTATATTTGATATTTGTTTAATCTTACATTGAGATATATAATAAAAATAAGAAAAAAGAAAGCGTTTTCAATATTTAAATACTTCGTTACTTCTCATACTATAAGGAGGATTTAAGATGAGCCAAGTAGAAAGAAAATCCAAAGTGCAGAAATTAATTGAGCAACAAAAATTCAATGAGAAAGACATTTCCAAGATGACAGATTCACAGATTGAATATTATCACTGGCTCTATTTTGATGACTCTGTTTATGATTATATGTAACTCAAATATAAAATGATAAAAAGCGGGAAAAACATTGATAATTCATGGTTTCCCGCTTTTACTTTTATTCTTTAGGACTCCCCCATACCGATGCATAGAGTAGAAGTAAACCACTTTTACCACTGCTGGACTCTCCTAATACCTCTACAACTATGGGCTTCATATCAAACTCTTGCAAAAATAACCGAAGCAAGATGCTTGTAAAGGGGAAACTGTCTTTGGGTGATCCTTCACTAAGTTAAAAACATTTTCAATCAACTTTTAGCAGTTCCTTTTAAGGACTCTAAGTTTTGTTGTTCCCCCATCGCCAAGAACTATATGTATGTCTTTCGTTGAAATTGGATGTATGAAGTTTCCCTTTCAACATCGAAGAAAAGGCCTCCCACAGTAAACTGTGGGAGGCCTTTAACTTTAAAGATATTCACATGTTAGGTGAGCATTCATGACTGAATCCTCGTTAAACCCCTCTAAGGGATTTAGCGAATGATTACATCATGCCGCCCATTCCGCCCATGCCACCCATGTCAGGCATGCCCATGCCGCCAGCGCCTGCAGGTTCTGGTTTGTCAGCAACGACAGCTTCTGTAGTTAAGAACATAGCTGCTACAGAACCAGCATTTTGTAGAGCTGAACGAGTTACTTTAGTAGGATCGACGATACCTGATTCGATCATGTTCACCCATTGTCCAGTAGCTGCGTTGAAGCCAGTGCCTACTGCTTCGCCTTTAAGGCGCTCTACGATTACAGAGCCTTCAAGTCCAGCATTGTGAGCGATTTGACGAACAGGCTCTTCGATGGCACGAAGAACGATTTTCACGCCTGTTGCTACGTCGCCTTCCGCTTGGATTTCAGCGATTTTATTGTATACGTTAAGAAGTGCTGTACCACCACCAGCTACGATACCTTCTTCAACAGCGGCACGAGTGGAGTTCAATGCATCTTCAATACGAAGTTTACGTTCTTTCAATTCTGTTTCAGTAGCTGCACCGACTTTGATTACCGCTACACCACCAGCTAATTTAGCAAGGCGTTCTTGTAATTTTTCACGGTCGAATTCAGAAGTTGTTTCTTCTAATTGAACACGGATTTGGTTTACACGAGCTTGGATTTGAGCTGTATCTCCAGATCCTTCAACGATCGTTGTATTTTCTTTTGTAACAACCACTTTAGACGCACGGCCTAATGAATCGATTGTTGCAGATTTAAGATCAAGTCCGATTTCTTCAGTGATTACTTCGCCGCCTGTAAGAGCTGCGATGTCTTCAAGCATCGCTTTACGACGGTCACCGAATCCAGGAGCTTTAACCGCAACAGCGTTGAATGTTCCACGAAGTTTGTTCACAACAAGAGTTGCAAGCGCTTCGCCTTCTACATCTTCAGCAATCAATAATAGCGGTTTTCCTTGTTGTACAACTTGCTCAAGTACAGGAAGGATTTCTTGGATATTCGTGATTTTTTTATCAGTGATCAAGATATATGGATTCTCAAGGACAGCTTCCATTTTATCTGAATCAGTAACCATGTATGGAGATGCATATCCGCGATCGAATTGCATACCTTCTACTACGTCCAACTCAGTTGTGAAACCTTTAGACTCTTCGATTGTGATGACGCCGTCGTTACCAACGCGCTCCATTGCTTCCGCAATCAGTTGGCCCACTTCTTCATCAGCTGAAGAGATGGCAGCAACTTGTGCGATAGATTCTTTGTTTTCAACAGGTTGGGAAATGGCTTTCAATTCTGCGATTGCAGTATTGACTGCTTTCTCGATTCCTTTACGGATACCCATTGGGTTCGCACCAGCTGTTACGTTTTTAAGACCTTCACGGATCATCGCTTGCGCAAGAACCGTTGCAGTAGTTGTACCGTCACCAGCTACGTCGTTTGTTTTGCTTGCTACTTCAGCAACCAATTTCGCACCCATGTTTTCGAATGCATCTTCCAATTCGATTTCTTTAGCGATCGTCACACCGTCATTTGTGATAAGCGGCGAACCGAATTTTTTCTCAAGAACCACGTTACGACCTTTTGGTCCAAGCGTTACTTTAACTGCATCTGCAAGTGCGTCCACACCGCGAAGCATGGAGCGGCGAGCTTCTTCACTAAATTTAATTTCTTTAGCCATTTATAAGTACCTCCCTAAAATTTAAGAAAATTTTCGTTCAGTTAAGTATGATGTATAATTAGCCGATTACAGCTAGAATGTCGCTTTCACGTAAAATTAAGTATTCAGTGTCTTCGTATTTAACTTCAGTACCTGCATATTTTGAGAAGATAATTAGATCGCCTTGGGCAACCTCTAAAGCAACACGTTCGCCATTTTCAAGGACACGGCCAGTACCAACTGCTACTACCTTACCTTCTTGTGGCTTTTCTTTAGCAGTATCAGGAAGAACAATACCGCTTGCAGTTTTTTCTTCAGTTTGAACTAGTTCAATAATAACGCGATCACCTAATGGTTTTAACAAGTGAAACAACCTCCTCATATTCTCTTGATAATTTGTTTCATGATTATTAGCACTCATCATCATCGAGTGCTAACACATTTATAATATTAAATAAACCGAGCCTTTTTTGCAAGTATCTTATTGAAAATTTTTTATTAATTTCTGATAAATTACGGGTAAACTACTTTAGCATAATGATTTCCTAAACTTAGTCATTGAAATGTCATGTTAGGGGTACCTTTAAGTGGTGTTCTGCCCCAATTTTTGATACCATTTTGTAGTATGCGTTTATAGATTGTCCCCATGTCAGTAACGTTCCAAGCGGATGGGTGACTATAAAAGGAGTTTTCATTTTTGAAAAAAGAATATTGGTTCGTCATCATCACTTATATTGCCATGCAATTATCCAGTATTGTCGGGGTACCCATTTTCATGCTGATCGGGTCTTATACCGGAATGCCGGCTGATGAACTCGAAGTGAAATCTGCAGCATACTGGATAGTTTTCAGTTTTCTCGCTGCTTTATTCCTGATTCTTTTTTTAATGAGAAAAGATATGAGGGAAAAGCTGGACACGAGAAACCAAACTTCCGTATCCATGTCCATATTATGGGCAATTGCAGGAGTGTTCATGGCTCTTTTTGCGCAAAGCATTGCCGGAAGCATTGAACAAATGCTTGGGGTGGAGTCTGAATCTGAAAATACGCAGCAACTCATTTCACTCATTTACAAAGTCCCCATGGTCATTTTCGTCACTTCAGTAATTGGACCTATATTGGAAGAATTAATTTTCCGTAAAATTATTTTCGGATCACTTCATAAACGCTTTAACTTCTTTATTTCTGCTTTAATCAGCTCAGTTATTTTCGGCTTGGCGCATGGTGAATTTGAACATCTTCTTTTATATACGGCAATGGGCTTCACTTTTGCTTTCCTTTATGCGAAAACAGGCCGCATTCTCGTTTCCATGAGCGCTCATATTGCGATGAACACGCTTGTTATCATCCTTCAAGTGGTATATCGGGAGGATATTGAGAAGATGCTAGATACTGCACAGGCCTTCATCGGAGGTTTATTATGAAACGTCAATCACCATTATTCATGGGCATCATTTATGCAGGCTTAGGGGCTCTTTTTACCGCTATCGCAATTCAAACCGTCAATTCTTCTGGATGGGGACTCTTTGCCTACATACTTGTCCTTATTGCGACTCTTGATTTTGGATCGGGATTACGCATGATCATGCTGCACTTTAAGATTAAAGCCGCACAAAAAAATAAGAAAAAATAAAAAAACGCTGCATAAATGCAGCGTTCAGTTTGTAGACAAAAGGGGTTCGGAATTAAAAAATTCTGAACCCCTTTTGAAATTCCCTTTGAATTTCCGCCTAAAGTTAAGAGATTGGGGCTCTACGAGCCCACTATGTTAGGCCATTTTTGGACCTCGCCATGTCCAATTGGCCATCTTCTTTAAATTAATGGCAGCGAAAGTAAGCATCGCCTGCATCGACAATTTTTTAAGTCCCCTTAAAGTAGTCCAACGCATACCATGCTTTTCTTTTG
>NZ_JBFUIQ010000035.1:0-41760 GCF_056401795.1 Peribacillus sp. P4_D6 | reverse complement strand
ACACCCTCCTGCATCATGGGTCCCAGCTCTGTAAAAAATCCTCCAATCACTCCAAATATGATGGGAACGAGCATAATGGCCACTAGTGCCGATAGTCGCTTCGACATAATTAAATACATGAATACTGCAATCATCGAAAATCCTAAAATGGATAACATCTTCAAGCCCCCTTCTGTTTATCACCATCTTGTTTTGATAGCGCTTTCTTTAGAGACTATCATCCATTAAGCCTTATTCACATATAAAGAAAGTAATAAGAGTTTTTTTCATTTTTTTCACGCCTGAAAAAGAAAGGCTGTTTTCGCATACTTTGTTGCTATTTACGAAGTAGTGCAGTGTGGTTGATTTCCCCTCCAGGTGCTCGCTTTCCTTGGTGCGGGCGGTGAGCCTCCTCGGCGTAAACGCCTGTGGGGTCTCACCTGTCCCGCAGCTCCCGCAGGAGTCTCGCACTTCCGCTCCAATCAACCTAAAATAGTTTCGTTTTAAAAACAACAATCTTTACGAAAAGAGCCAAAAGAAAAAACCCCATTGATGAAAACGAATTTCATCAACGGGATTTACATGTGTTTTATTTTATATTTTCTTTCAGGCCTTCCAACACTTCCATACAAAACCTCAACTTCCATTTCATTGCAGGAAACTAAATACTCCAGGTATCTGCGCATGGTTGAATAACTTATTCCAACAAGTTGACCTAGTTCATCCGCGTTTAAACTGCCATTGACGTTTTGAATCTTGCTTCTGACCATTTTCAGGGTATGTTTGTCTATCCCCTTGGGAAGAGAATTCATTTGGACATCATTTGCTGTATTTGAATTACTTATGGTCCGAAAAAGAGTATCCACTTTATCTTGATTTACTAAATTGCCATTATGCAGCTGCCGTCTCGTCATGTCGTATTGGTTGAGCGTCGCAAGAAGCTTATCGATAATGATCGGTTTTATAAGGTAACCAAAAGCCCCTCCCCTAATCGCTTCACTGACTGTTTCGGTATCATTCGCGGCGGTGATCAGAATTACATCAATCCCCCTGTATTCCCTCCTAATTTCCCGAAGAAGGTCAATTCCATTCATATCAGGTAAAAAGATATCCAATAAAATTAAGTCAGGTTGTGCGGCATGCAGTATATTCAGCGCTTGCTTGCCTGTGCTAGCTGTAGCAATGACAGTAAATTGATCTAGTTGATTCGTAAATTGTTTATATATATTCACTGCATTCTCGTCATCTTCAACAATGACAACTGTAATCGGTCCTTTGGACATTCTCACGCCTCCTTTTCTCCTTTTATATCCTTCGGGAAGACGAGTGTAAATCTTGCTCCCCCCAAATAACTGCGATCAATATAAATCTCACCGCTTAAAAGACCAATGGAGTTTTTCACAATGGCCAAACCGATTCCATGATTTCCCCCATTTTTAGTCGTATAACCATCTGTAAAAATAATATCCTCCATTGCATGAGGGATACCAGGACCGTTATCCTCGATATCAAATATGATTTCGTTTCCTAAATCCGTAAACGAAACTTTGACCTTTCCCTTATTTTTGTTCTTTTGCCTTGCTGCCTCCATCGCATTATCGATGATATTACCAATAACGGAAACCAAGTGATGGGAATCCTCAGGTTTTAATGAACTGTTTAAATTGCTTTCCTGCTCTATTTCTAAGATAACCTGCAATTCTTTTGAACGGTTTATCTTTCCAAGTAAACAGGCAGCGATTAAAGGATCTTTTACCGATGACATAAGAAACGAAATGATATCTTGCCTCTCTCTCACTTCAGAAGAGATGATGTTCATTGCCCTATCATACTGTTTTAAACTAAGTAATCCATAAATGGTATTTAATTTATTTAAAAACTCATGATTTTGTGCCCGCATATTTTCTGAAAAGGCCTTGATTTCTGAAAATTCATCTGTTAATTGTTCAATTTCGGATACTGTCCTTATTGTTAAAACGATGCCCCTGACGTCCTTATGATTTAAGATAGGGGATAAATCCAAAATGTATAGCTGTTGGCCTAAGAGTAACTTACGATTGAACTGTCCTTCTTTTGTGCTGATTACGATTTTGATGAGTTTTTCTAAATGTCCATTTACAATCCGCTTTCCCACCATAAGCTGATGATCCTGAAACAATTCACGTGCTCTTTTATTCATGGAAGTAACCTGTTTTTCTATATTAATCGTAATGGTAGCATATCGGATGGCATCAAGTGTCGCTTCCCTTTCTTGAAAAAGAAAAGAAATTTCCTCAGGCTCCAGACCCAAAATAAGCTTTTTTAAGCGTCGCGCTATAAATATTGCCCACACGATACCTACACTGATTGGGATAAGTGACAAATGAATAATCTTCATTTTATAATTGGATAGCTGATCTTGCACATTCTCTACCAAAAACCCTACAGATGAAACACCGATAACTTCCCCTTTATCATTCCAGATTGGCGCCTTAGCTTTAATCGCTGGTCCCGATATCCCATTTCCTTGATAAATAATTGCTTTGTGTTCATTGAGTACAGCATCATTACTAGTAGCCGTGGGCTTTCCGATATATTCTGGATTGGGATGAGAGTATCGCAGTCCTTTATGATTCGCAATGGTTACATAATCGGCCCCTGTTGTTTGACGAATCAGTTCTGATGCGGGTTGAATCACCTTTGAGGGCTGTTCATCGTTAAATCCCTGGATGATCGTTGGATTTTGAGCCGCTAATTTGGCAACCGTCATTGCTTGCTTACCCATATGGTTTTCGACGATGTCTTCCAACAGTGTAGAGAATAGAATGCTCACAAGTAAGGTACTGATGAAAACAACGAATATGATAAGCAATGTCATTTGAGTTAATAAGTTCACTCTAATTTTAAACATCTACATTTGCCTTAGCCTTTCCGTATTGATTGCTCATACTTCTATAAATAATTAATGATTGAAACTGGCCGGGGAAATTTCCCTTTACAAAGTTCACCTGGTTAATAGTTCTTCCCATTCTTCAAGCGAAAGTTTTTCGGTCATATGCTTATATGCATCAGGGACTTTTATCGAACACATAAGTTCGAGACTATTGCCATCGGGATCATTGAAATAGACGGAAGCGTTTCCTTGGTTCGGCCGTACAAATGGTTCAATCGTTGTCCTTTTTCCAAAAGGGACGACTTCAATTTGCAAGAATTTGAGCCAAGTTAATGCATTTTTCATATTATCATAAGTTACCCGAAAGGCGATATGCCTTAGTGAAGGGTGGTATGGAGTTTGATATTCCTTCCCTTCCCATAAGCCGACCCAGCTTTTGTTTTCCTCGATCCAAAAAAAGGCAGTATCTTCATCCCTCCAAGCTAGCTTCAAGCCTATTTTCTTATAAAAATCCATGGAGATGTCCAGGTTCTTGACTGGTAAATGGGCTTCATATAAACCTTCTATCATATTGGATTCTCCTTTCTTCTTTTTAGTAAAGGAACTCTTTTGCAGGGAAAATATCTCGCAATTATCTATGCTCGGTTAGTTTAAAGGGAAGGTTCTTTCTGTGACAGCCCCTACCTCCCCCTCTTTTCACAATTAAAAAACGGAATGCGTTCTATTATATAGAAGGAAATGGATTTAAAGGTTCCTACTATAATGGAAGAATGTTAGCTTTTGACCCGAATCCGCACCAATTTCCTCATTAATCGAAATCCGTTCAAAACCGTTTTTCACCAAAACCTTTTGGGAGGCGATATTGTCACTTGTCGTTTTGGCCTGTATTTGCATCACATTCAAATCCGGCGCCAGCTTCATCAAAAGCTTTAAAGCTTCATTCGCAATCCCTTTTTGCGTAAACGCTTCACCGATTCTATAACCGACATGAGCCGTACCCTTGATGGGGTCGATATCCACAAGATTAATCCTGCCGACGATTATGCCTGAACCATCCTTAATCAAATAAAAAGAGGAGATGGCCTCTTCTTGTTCTTTTAATAATTCCTTATGCCTGATTCCAAACGTTCTAAAGCTATAATAATCATCACCCCGTCCCGGGACCGTTTGTTCGAAAAACCTTCTATTAGTGCATTCAAATGCAAATAACGCTTGTGCATCCCGTTCATTAAGCCTGTCAATGTATATATCCATCATTCTTTCACCCTTTCAAAAAAAAACGCTAGGCATATATCATTCAAGAAAACAAAGGGCTTATCCTTCCTGATAAATAGATAGATGAAGATTTGTCCCCTGGCTTGATCCAGCATCCCTTTATTGTTCCCTCAAATCCAGTTCCTGAATAAAGATAAATACATGAATTACTTGAAAAGTCAAAAATAAATTATTTTCTTCTGGTAAAAAATCAGCGGATGATGTATCATAGGCTTCAGATATTTATTATTCTCATTTGGTTAATCGGAATTAGGAGGAATATATATGATTGGTTATGTGTTTTTAAATCTTGCCATAATGCTCGTTCTTTTAGGCGTTTTATTTTACATGAATAAGAAGCATATTTCCTTTACAAAAAGGGTCTTTACTGGACTTGGTTTAGGAATTGTATTCGGACTTCTTTTGCAGTATTTCTATGAACCTCAGTCAGAGGCAATCGTTAAATCGGTCGATTGGTTTAACATTGTAGGTTCCGGCTATGTCAAGTTCCTGCAAATGATCGTCATGCCGCTTGTCTTCATTTCAATTTTATCTGCATTCACAAGATTGAAACTGACTAGCAATATTGGAAAGATCAGTGTCCTGATCATCGGAATCCTGCTTGGAACGACTGCGATTGCAGCTGCTGTCGGAATCACCTCGGCAACTGTATTCAATTTGGAAGCCGTTCAAATTGAGCAAGGGGAAGCGGAGTTAAGCCGCGGGGATCAAATATCGGAAACATACGGTACGATTCAGGATAAAACGATGCCGCAGCAAATTCTTGAATTGATTCCGTCCAATCCGTTCCTTGATTTAACGGGTGCACGTCCGACATCAACCATTTCCGTTGTAATTTTTGCTGCATTTCTTGGGATTGCCTATTTAGGAGTCAAAAGGAAACAGCCTGAACACGCTGAATTTTTTGCTAAAATAGTAGATACATTGCACAGCATCATCATGCGCGTAGTAACATTGATCCTGCGTTTAACACCTTACGGGATCTTGGCAATCATGACGAAGACGGTAGCTACGAGTGATTTGGATGCCATCCTGAAATTAGGGAAATTCGTAGGTGCCTCATATGTGGCCCTGATTGTCATGTTCCTTATCCATTTGCTATTGCTGATGCTTGCAGGATTGAATCCAATCGTATATTTGAGAAAAGCTTTCCCAGTATTATCGTTTGCCTTCACTTCAAGAACAAGTGCTGGCGCTCTGCCATTGAACATCCAAACACAGAAACAACTAGGGGTGTCCGAAGGTATTGCCAACTTTGCCGGATCCTTCGGCTTGTCGATCGGTCAAAACGGCTGTGCCGGAATCTATCCGGCCATGTTAGCGGTCATGATCGCTCCAACGGTTGGGATCAACCCGCTAGACCCTTCCTTTATCGCCATGTTGATTGCCATCGTGGCCATTAGTTCTTTCGGGGTTGCAGGTGTAGGCGGAGGAGCAACATTCGCTGCCATCCTTGTATTATCTGCAATGAACCTGCCAATCGCCTTGGCCGGCCTGTTGATTTCCGTCGAGCCATTGATCGATATGGGAAGAACGGCCGTGAATGTCAGCGGAAGCATGACTTCCGGTATTCTGACTAGTAAAATAACGGGTGACCTGGATAAAGAACAGTTCAGCGAAGAATCATCTTTGAAAATTGAAGCTGAAATGTAAAAGAAAAAAGCATCGGACTTCCTGTCATGGAAGGTTCGATGCTTTTTTATAGGCTGTACATTAAACATTACTCTTGTCATATATGGCATAGGCAACAAGTTCAAAACCCGGCCAATAATTTTCCAACTTTGCTTTAACCAATTCTTCAGCCATTCGATCAAGATGATGAGGCATTCTTTTCCTCCCTCCACTGTTTCCATTCAATTAAAAACATAATACCATACACGATTTACATAAATGCCCAATTTTTTCAATAAAAAAAACAAAAAGCCACTGTAACATATCAACTCATGAGAGCGAATATTCTTACAGTGGCTTTTTCCTGTGGTCACTTTTTAATTTGCCTCGCTGCGTAATTATTGGCCTGAAAACCAGGTAGCGCATGGAAGGTATACTGGACGGCTGCATATACACCGCATGCTAGGAGGATTCCTGCGAGTGCATCCAATATAGCATGCTGTTTCGTAAATAGCGTGGAGAGGATGATCAGTGTTCCGAATGCAGTGACACTGGCATACTCCCATTTGTGCTCTTCTTTCCGCTTATGGGCGACGATCATCATGATGAATGTGGTCAGTACATGAATACTGGGAAGGCAGTTGACAGGTTGATCATGACTATAGATGAGCCGCATTAACTGGGCAAAGATATCGTTGCCCACGACTTCTGGACGCGGAACTGTCGTTTGCCAAAGGCAATATACAAGAAAACAGAGAAGTTTCCCCGATATCAAACTGCCTAATCCGACGAAATAGTGCTTTCGGTCAACAAAGCAATAGTAAATCAGCAATCCATAAATATACGGATACCAAAGTAAATAAGGAACGGCAAATTCTTTAATAAAGGGAATCTCCCTATCTATTATAGTCGTAACATCGACAGCATGACCTGAAGATTGATTGATGATTGAATAGATGGAACTAGTAATCATCAAAAGTAATAAATAATATAACGGGTGAAAGGATAGTATGGAATTGTTTTTCATAGCTCGCTCCGGCTTTCAATATATTAGTTTTTTTCCAAAGATTATTATACTACATTTTTCAATGGATTAACTCTTTAATCGCTAAAGTTAATGAATCCCATGAACTAGTAAAATGGATATCTCTTACTTTTAATCCGGCTAAGAATACATAACGAAAGCCATGGCATATACCACGGCTTGATATGAAACTTATATGCGGGAAGGCAAAAGTGATCACTCCGCCATCTCTAGATTTTGTTATGGCGTTTTTTCCATACATACGTTAAGGAAATGAAGATGTAGATGCAAAGAGTAATGATCGTAACGACTATGGATGTCGTGAAAATGATTCCAATCAGGATCGTTATTAAAGCGATGATCGCAGCCCAAGTCGTATACGGGAACCATTTTACCCTATAGGTACTTGTTTTTCCGGACTGTTGTTTACGTGATTTCAAATGGGCGAAAGCAATGATCAACCAGATGAATAATACGGTATATCCCAGCGAACCCATTAGGAAATCGAAGGTCTTGCTTCCAGCAAATAAGGAAATCAATACACCGCCATATAAAGCGGAAGTACACATTAAGATTGCGGGAACAGGTACTTTCCTCTTGGATAAACGGGAAAAGATTTTCGGAACGCGACCATCCACGGCTTGTGTATACAGGACGCGGGATGAACCATACAACCCGGAGTTCATCGATGATATGATCGCTAATAGAACAACGGCATTCATGATATGGTCGGCACCTGGAATCCCGATCATTTGAAAGACCATTACAAACGGACTTTCCTTCACCCCGTTTACTTCGTTCCAAGGAATTAAGCTAACGATGATGAAAAAAGGAATGATATAGAAAGAAATGATCCTGACCAATGTACTGCGAACGGCCTTTGGAACCACCTTTTCAGGATTTTTCGTTTCAGCTAATGTGACCCCGATGATTTCCGTACCGCCATATGAATAGATTACCACTAGCATCGCCGTGATCAAACCTGTCGATCCATTCGGAAAGAAACCGCCATGTTCGGTCAAGTTAGAAAAACCGACCGCGGTATGATCACCAAAAGTAACGAGCAGCAACAATAATCCAGCGATGATGAACACAATGATGACCGTAATCTTAATTAAAGCAAGCCAGTACTCCGTTTCAGCAAAAACCTTTACCGACAGCAAGTTAACCGCAGTAACCAAAACCGAAACAGCTAATGCCAATATCCAGATTGGATATCCGGGCAGCCAATATTGAAGGAAAATCGCCGCAACCACTGATTCGGCCGCGATATTCAACACCCACATTTTCCAATAAATCCAATCCAGGAAATAGGCAGGATACTTTCCTAAGATCGATTGGACCAAATCCCTGAATGTTCGTGCACCGCTGTTGCGGACCGCCATTTCAGCTAAACCTTGCATAATGAATAGTAGGATGATGCCTCCTATCAAGTACGCAATGATTACGGAAGGGCCTGCCATATCAATGGCTGAACTGCTTCCTTTAAATAAACCTGCCCCGATGGCACCGCCTAATGCCATCATCGTAATATGCCTTGAAGTCATTGTCCTCTGTAAATTCCGTTTGTCCGTTTCCATATCCTTACCTCCCAAAAATCAAAAAAAGCATATCGTCTCTTCCTTCATAATCAAATGAAGAAAGAGACGATATGCCTTAAGCTTACCGCGGTACCACTCTTATTGGCTCTTTAAAGAACCCTGCTTTACAAACCTTGTAACGAAGGTCAATCGTTAAAACAAAAGAATGGAATCATTCCTATCTTTCGCTTTACCACTCCCAGGCAAGTTCAAAGTATCATTGGACTGCGTTGCACCAACCCGCAGCTCTCTTCACCGAATAATGAGCTTTTACTACTCCTGTTCATTGCGTTTGAAAAATTATATCTGAATATTTTTAATAATATCCCATACTATACGGACTCAAGGTAAATTTGTCAATAACTTTCTTAGGATAATATTTTCAAAGAAACAATTAGGGGAGTTCGTGTTGAGCCAGCATTATGAAAATTGTAAAATACTATATAAAATAAAGTTGATGCTCTATCACAGCAACTTAACTAGAATTTTGATCATTTCTACCTTAGGTAATTATTTTCTTCAGTTTAATTATGCACCCCAATGTGACTCACTGCTCATTTACTTTTATGAATCTTCTAAAGTTACTTACAAATCACAGATTAATCCTATATCAAATCTCTATATCCTATAAGAAAAATTCATCGGAAATTCAAATATAAAATTCACCATATATTCTAATTTTTAAATTCCTAAATTTATTAAATTTTAAGAATTTTTTTAAAAAACCTAACTAGTCATATAGACCTATGTTATTATGTGGTTGAAGTGAAAATTCTACAGGGAGGTAATAGAATGAGCAAATGGTTTATGAGTATCTTAGTCGCATTTATGATTATGTCTACATCATCAGTTTTTGCAGAAGATCAACAAAAATTTGGTCCGTCTGACCTGGTATCAAACGATACAGTAGAAGGTGAAAATTCAGGTGATGACTATACTTTCTCAGTTGATTTATCGGAAATTAAATTAGCCGAAGGTGAAGTAGCTTCTATCCCTTTAGTTCTAGTTCCCACCAATTTAGATAACAACCTTATCCAACCAACATTAGCCTTTCCTGGCCCCGGAGGCATTCTAAATTTATGGGCCGAAGGAAGTAAAGTTAGATACAAAATAACTATGTCTATACCAGCTACTAGTTTTACTGGTACTATGCTTATTACAAATCTTACTTCAGGATTATCCTCTGGGAGAACTTCAGTTTCAGGTTTTAGTGGGTCTGTTTCATATAGAGCGCTATATAATAATAGATATAGTGCACAATTAACCGGTTCAGCAACTTTCCTCGGTAAAGTTGTTTCTTATACTGTTCCAAATTACATTACTTGGGTTTCTAAATAAGAGATATTTTTCAAACAATAAGTAGACAATATTATTATATTGTCTACTTCCATATATAATAGAGTTAAAAGTGAAAGAGGGTTATTCAAGATGATTGGTCATGAACCTAAAGAGTTATTAAGAACTCTGCTAAATGATTATAAAATGCCTGCAGCATCATTAAGTAAAATTACCGGAATATCTGAGCAAGTCATACTAGATTTTGCAAATGGTGGAAATATTCAACCCGCGATAACTCAAACAGAAATGATGGACCTAATAGATTTAGTGGGCCTTTTAGTCATCGGGGTGCCCTCAACCGATGCAAATGAAAGGGTCTCCGCCATAACTCAAGCACTGACCGATGAATTTGGTATACCAGTGGAGACGATTTCCTTATTCTCTAATCTTGAATGTGAAGATATCGAAGAATTCATGAAAGAAAATGCTTCTCTGTCAATTGAGAAAAGATACAGCCTTGCAGTAACCGTCCTTTTTTTGCATTATATATTTAAAAGATGATTATTTTATTTATGAAACACCACCTGGATTTGGCTTTAATTTATGCAACGGAGCTTTTCCAAGGCTAACAAAATGTTTGAGCAACCATGCTTCAGCACACCCCCATGCTGGAGACATGAGGGTGACAACTCCAAGAGTGAAGAACCACTACGATCTTGTGAGGATGAGTGGTTCTTTTTCCGTTTCTTGGCGAACGTAGACAGGATGAGACTGGTTGCTACTGCATAAATATCTCTTTACCATTTCCATATTTAAGTTCAATACCTTCCCCATCTATAATTAGATGGAAAGGCCAAACCATGACCTTCTCCCTATCCATCATCAATAATTCCCACTGGAATAACCGAACACTTCTCCTGTTCACCTAATCAAATCAATATATTCATAAAAGTCCAGATTCTCCTAAACGTTTAAAACCCCATCCCTAACCATGATGCAGCTACCATCAAAATCCCAACGACAATCACTATAACCGGTCCTACAACAATTAATCCAAATAGCAGTGAGCCTACTGCGTCCAGGAAGATTCGAAATGGTCCTGCTTTTTCCTTCTTATTCTGTTGCTGCGTTAATAAGTCTTCAAGATGACCGACTTTTTGCTTCAATTGCTGCAACTCTTGAATCACTTTTGTGTCCTGGTCCATGAATTACCACCCTCTTTAATTAACAATAAGTGTTAATTCTATCATTTACATCCATTTTTTAAAAGTGAGATTTACCCTCGAAACCTTAAAACTTTTTTTTCAAATTCTGTCATCAATGTTACAATAACATGGTCTGAAATCAATCCACTCTATAGAACACGTGAGGTATMATATTTTATATGAAAGCAATACGATTATTAAAGAGTTTTAACTTTTTATATTTTGGACTGCTTGCCATTTTCATTCCGTTTCTCCCAGTCTATCTGGCTGATCAAGGTTTGCGTCCAGCCCAAATCGGTTTCATCATCGGTACAGGAGGTTTTGTCACCCTCATAACCCAGCCTTTATGGGGAATGATCAGCGACAAAACAAGGACTATACGAAAAGTCCTGTTGTTACTCATCTTTTTCTCGAGCGTAATCGGTTATTTCCTCTATGATTCAAGCAGTTATCTTCAGCTCATCCTGTTTGCCATGCTGCTATATTTCTTTCTGATGCCGATCGATCCCCTGACGGAAAGCCTCAATTTTACGATGGCAGAGAAATCCGGGATCAGCTACGGCTCCATCCGGACATATGGTGCATTGGGATATGCGGTCATATCGCTGATCACCGGCTATGTTATGTCATATTTCGGAGCGAACAGCCTTGCGTTCCTTTTTGCAGGAATAGGTTTGATCAGCTTCATCGTCAGCTGGATGATGCCTGATGCTCCCGTTTCAGGGAAACCTGTCACCTTAAGCAGCCTTAAGCATTTTTTCAGTAATAAAGAGACGCTTCTCTTTCTATTATTGGTCTTTATCTGTGCTGTTCCAGCAAGGATGAACGATACCTTCCTTGGAGTATATATCCGGGAACTTGGAGGAAGTGCCAAGCTTGTTGGCTTGACCTGGTTCTTGGCGGCGGGAAGTGAAATCGTTGTATTCGCCCTAAGCTTTTGGTGGCTGCGCAAAGGTAAGGAAATCATCATCATTTCGTTTGCAGCAGCATTTTTCTTTATCCGTTATTTCGTCTCTGCGTGGATTACCGATCCGCAGCTATTAGCTTATTTGCAAATCATGCAGCTATTGACTTTCCCGATTTTCTACTCGGCGGCCATCCAATATCTATACCGGATTGTTCCAGTGGAATGGCGTGCCACAGGCCAGACCGTACTGGCGCTGCTATTCTTCGGGGTTTCGGGAATCATTGCTTCTTATATAGGCGGAGCCATATATGGAGCATATGGCGGGAAGACCCTTTACTTGTTCATTTCCTCCATCTCCTTTGTAGGAATGGTATTCGCTTTGGTTCTTTATCGGATATACGGAACGAGGCTCGATACCGCAGAGGAAGCTGTATAATCTAAAAAACGGAATGTAAAAAAGAGCATGTTTTGATTAAAACATGCTCTTTTTACATTCCGTTAGCGAAATAAAGGGGCAACCGTCAACATTAACACAGAGGAGCAAAGCAGTATAGCAGTTGTCCTGTTTGAGAGTTTTACTTGTTTGCCATTTTTATAGAAACCTGAAAATTGAAGCCGGTTTTTATAGAGTACATAAAGTAATGGAAAAATTGCCATACCAACGATCCATCCGCCCGTGGTATTCTCTACGGTTATTCCAAAAATCGCATAGATTGAATGAATGATGAGCCCCATAATCATTCCAATAACGAAAATAATGGTGATTATACGAAATAATTCTAAAATCACTCTTAACATCATTTCACCTGCTTTTTCCTGTAATCCGTAAAAAAGGCTGCGATCAGCAACCTTGAATGAACTTTACAGGATGGGATATTTCCCTAAATATAACAAACTTTCCTCTATTGGTAAATAGACGCTCTTTACTCTTCTTCTTGAACGAGCGAATGCTTAAATGCGTAGATCACTGCTTGCGTGCGGTCCTGCACGGCAAGCTTGCTTAATATATTGCTGACATGCACTTTGGCGGTTTTCAGGGCTATGTATAGTTCATCGGCAATTTCCTGATTCGTTTTCCCTTGTGTCATCAGCAGTAAAATTTCCATTTCACGGTTTGTCAATTGATCATGAGGCTGGGTGATTTTTGGGCGACGCAGCTTTTCCATCATTTTTCCCGTCACTTCAGGTTCAAGTACGCTTTGACCCTGGAAAGTGGAACGGACGGCTCTCGCAATCTCGCTGGCCTTTGATGTTTTCAGCATATAGCTCGTCGCTCCGGCTTCCAATGCCGGGTACACTTTTTCATCATCCAGGAAGCTTGTCACAATGATGATTTTCGCTTCTGGCCATTTTTCAATAATTCGTTTCGTCGCTTCTATGCCATCCATTTCCGGCATCACCAAATCCATCAAAATGATATCAGGACGCAATTCCATTGCCAGTTCTACAGCTTTCAAACCATTGTCCGCTTCCCCGATCACTTCGATATCCGACTGTGCGGATAAATAAGCCGATACCCCTATCCTTACCATTTCATGGTCATCGACAAATAATACTTTAATCATCATGATCACCTCCAGCATTTAATAATGGGATTTTCACTTCAAGTTTCGTTCCTTTATTCGGAACACTTACAATTTGCATCGTCCCGCCTAATTCAACAGCCCGTTCATGCATATTTTGCAGACCATAAGATCCCGTTTTCGACTCCTCGACGTTAAAACCGATGCCGTCATCCGTTATTCGTAAAATGATCATTCCATCACGGACGATCAATAACACTTCAAGCGAATTCGCTTTTGCATGTCTCAGCGTATTGGAAATCGATTCTTGTAAAATCCGAAACAGATGGTCCTCAATCCCCTTATCCAGAGTGACAGGCTCCATCTTCCAATTTATATCCATCGTCACTTTTTGGGCCAATTCCAAAAGAAGCTCCTTCATTCCTTCATGTAGAGATTTTCCCTTTAATGCAACAGGCCTCAAGTGAAGCAATAACGCCCTCATCTCAAGCTGGGATTGATGGATCATTTCTTCCACTACCTTGAATTGTTTCATTTCCGTTTTTTCCATATCGGTTTGTGATTCGGTGATGGCCGACATGAACATCGAAGCCGCAAACAATTGCTGGCTCACCGAATCATGCAGCTCCCGCGCTAAACGGTTTCGTTCCTGGGAAACGATTTCCTGGATCTGTTTCTCTTGATCAATGGCCTTTTCATTCGCCATTTTTTGCGATAATTTAGTCTGCTCATTGATTTGCTTATGGATCAGTTGCATCCGTTCCTCCATTTTAGCCATCTCTTGAATTGGATACGTTTCCTGTTGCGAGGGTAAGCGGCCCTGTTCAAGGAAATGCAGACCTTCATCCACCCTTTCAAGCTGTCTCTTCCAAAACATCCCCGAAACGACTCCATAAATCAGCCCTACCGTCATGACCAGGCTTGGCAAAAATATGACGAAGGGTAATCCCATGACCACTTTCTCCCACAATACACTCCAATCGGATAAAGGAAAGATGAAGAAAACCATCGCCGGCAAAGCAAGGGAAAGAACGAAAGCAACACCAAGGGCAGTCAATATCTGCCGTGTCATTATGCTCATATCCGCTTCACCTCTAAATCGCCAACTAAGATTGAAGTGATAATATGAACCTTGTGATCCGTTTCATTGAACCCTTCCGTTTGGTAGGAATAAATTTGATTAAAGACCCTGGATTCAGGTTTATTTTCAAAAATCCGCGCCCTGCCCGCAATGACAGAATGATGGACCCTGATTTCGATGCCATACGGTACAAGGACGGTGATATTGCCAATGATATTCCTGATGGAAATGACAGCATCGCCTTTCGGTAAAATCGTTTTGCTTAAATCGATAACCGTATCGCCGACCCCGCCCTGAACATTCACGGAATTCCATTCATATACATGTTCGGTCGTTTGTTGATGACCAAACAACTTATTTTTAAATAGATAATCGGTTTTCAGCAGTCGTTCCTTATTGATCTTTTCTTCGTCCGAATCATCATTGGTTAAAATGGGACTGACCCAATCAGGATTCTTTTTGGACTGATAATATAAAAACAAAAGATAAATGAGGATCGCCATTAGGAAAAATTTAAAGACGAACATATTCAAGACATTGATGATAAGCGAAATCAGCCCTATAAAAAATAGGATTTTCCCGATTGTCCGTTTTGTGAATTTCCTGCCTAAATAGATGCATCCTATTGAAAAAGCGAGGGAAAAAAGGAGACCTCCACCCGTAAATGCAATCTCTAAAAAAATCAGGACGACTCCGATGAGAAGTATCCATCCCATATAGTCCGTCTTCATCTTGTTCAACATCGGTTCGCCTCCCCTTTATATGATCACGATATTCTTAAAAGGCACAGAAACCCGTGCCTTTTAAGAATACCATGAAATTGTCACGTTCTGACAGCCTGTTTTCCCCCGCCCTCCATTCCAAAAGGCGAGGGGATGACAGCGATGCCTTAAAAAAATTTACGCTTCTTTCTGTTCCAATTCTTTTTCAAGCTGAACAATCCTGGCATCGATCGTATGCCGATTATAATCTGTATGGACCTGGTGCTCGATGCGATCGATATAATGCTCCATTTCTTCAAACATCGCTACCGGTTTGGCTTCGGAACTGCCTCCGTCCAAAACCCGATTGATCCGGTTGTTTGCCCGGGCAATATTTTCCCTGCCCATCAGTTCCAACCGCTTTAGATGCATATCCTTCAGCTTATGTTTCATTTCTTCATATTTCCGCTCCAGCTCAGCCAACTGAACCTCTGCACTTTTATGCGCCTCTTTCAAACTTTGCGCCCGCTCTTCATAGTGCAGGCTTTCCTTGACAGCAAACTCCATCAAATCGGTCTCTCCCGACTGCTTGGCAATCTCAGCCTGATGCTTACGTTTTTCAGCCAGATTTTGCGCTTGATTATATTCACGCGTAAACTCTTCTTTCAGAAGATATTGACGTTCAAGCAACTTACCGACCTTTTCCGTCTCCTGCTCACATTGACGCAAATATTGATTTAACATCCCAATTGGATTTTTTTGCTCCTTTTTATCCAACAGATCGTGAAAATCAGCCGAAATCGTTTGTTTCATTCTTGAAAATAAATTACCCATTCCCATTACATCCCTTCTATTAGTTCTTATTCAACTCTTTCCACTCTCTTTCAAAATTAGAGAATGGGTCACTTTCTTTCGATGAAGCACTTTCATCATTTTCATTCCATTTTTTATAAACCAGGTAAAGAACATAAGCTGCCACCAGTCCCAATATTGCCGGGATATGGGAGATAGAAACGATCAGCACGATAATGGAGACTGATCCCCACGCAATCTTCGCCCCTGTCGATTCGGACTTCATGAACTGCTTGAACCCAAAGTATAGGATCGCCAAGCAAATCGCCAGGCTGATCAGTGGACCAACGTTCGCCAGCAACAGGAAAAGTGCGATCAGTCCTACAATAAATAAACCAAATTTCTTCATTGTTTTCGTCCTCCTTTCTATGTTTATATCTTATCTACTTTTACAAGTTCGTATAATGAGCCTTAGCTATATTTTCTAGTAAGACTTAAGGCGTAGACGCTATAAGTCCGATGCTAATGAGGAGGGTATTTTGGCGGTTTACTCGGGAATTTGCACCTAATTGTAAGTTTGAGCGATATATTCGTGGGTTTGAGTGATATATAGGTGAATTTGAGCGATATATACCAGAGTTTGAGGATCTACTCCTGAGTTTCCGCTATTTACTCGTAAGTTTGAACAGTTTACTCGTGAATTTGCGCTATTTACTCGTGAGTTTGGGCAGTTTACTCGTGAATTTGCGCTATTTACTCGTGAATTTGCATTTACTCCTGAGTTTGGGCACTTTACTCGTGAGTTTGAACAGTTTACTCGTTAATTTGTGCTATTTACTCGTGAGTTTGGGCAGTTTACTCGTAAATTTGCGCTATTTACTCGTGAGTTTGGACAGTTTACTCGTGAATTTGCATTTACTCCTGAGTTTGGGCACTTTACTCGTGAGATTGGGCACTTACTCGTGAATTTGCGCTATTTACTCGTGAGTTTGGGCGCTTTACTCGTGAGTTTGCGGATTACTCGTGAGTTTTGAAAATAAAAAAATCTTCCGATTGTATATAATCGGAAGATTGGTTAGCTGCCATCATCATTACACATATAAGCCTTCGACGTAGACTGAGGTGATGGTTTGAGCGATTTCTTCTACTGAACTTTGATGTTCGTTTCGCACGATTTCCCATAGATACATTTCGTTTGTGAAAAACCATCCTCTTGCGACAAGCTCATGGTTTAGTTCAGCTCTAGCCAGACCATTTTGCTGTGCATAGGCCACGTCTTTTGAGATTCGCTGAATGAACTTCATGCGGATCGCTTTCCATTTATCTGAAATAATGGTTGATATCCCAATGGCCTGTTCGAAGACCTGCATCATGTTACGTTCAGCTTCTGCCATTTTCAAAAATGCATTAGCTTGTCTGTTGATGATATGTTTTGCCTCGTCTTTTGATTTTGGAAAGAAAGAGGTCTCGGCAATTTCATAGAATTGCTCCATTACATTTTCCATTAATACAATTAACAGATCCTCTTTCCCTTTAAAATGAACATAGGCCGTCCCGTATCCGATGTTTGCTCTTTTGATCATTTGGGAAATAAGCGCAGCTTGATAACCTTCTTCAAGAAATATTTCCTTTGCAGCTTCCAATAGCTTTTGTCGTGTCATGATCGAGCGTAAATGCCGTTTATCCCCTGTTTTGCTATTCTCCATGCTTATTCCTCCCTTTATCTTCTAGCATAAAGGATTTCCATAAAATAAAAAACATTTGTTGGAATGTCAGCTTGAATGTTTATAATTTTCTGAATTAACTTATTGACACTGTGTCATATTCTTTGGTACGATTCTCCTAGAATTTAAAAAAACTAATATAGGAGGATGATTATGGTTTCTGAATATACATTGGATCACGCTAAACAAATGGATGAGAATGATACGCTTAAAGGTTTTCGAGAAGAGTTTTATTTAAAGCCGGATTCCATCTATATGGATGGAAACTCATTGGGGCTTCTTTCGAAAAGGGCTGAACGCACACTTCTGGAGTCTTTGGAAGATTGGAAAGAGCATGGGATTGATGGATGGACGCAAGGGAATCACCCATGGTTTTTCATGGCTGAGAAATTGGGCGCGAAGATGTCCCAATTGGTCGGAGCTTCTCCCGAGGAAGTTATTGTAACCGGCTCCACAACTGTAAATCTGCATCAGCTAGTCGCTACTTTTTATAAGCCTGAAGGAATGCGCAGAAAAATTTTGGCTGATGAATTAACCTTCCCGACTGATATTTATGCTCTTCAAAGTCAGCTGCGTACACATGGATACGATCCGGAAACCGATCTTATCCGCGTGAAAAGCCGTGATGGCCGATTTCTTGAAGAAGATGACATCATCAAAGCAATGACCGATGACATCGCTTTGATCATCTTGCCAACGGTCCTGTATCGCAGCGGTCAAATACTGGATATGAAACGATTGACTGATGAAGCTCATAAAAGAGGCATTGTAATCGGATTTGACGGATGTCATTCCATCGGTGCAATCCCGCATTCATTCAGCGAATGGGATGTGGATTTTGCGTATTGGTGTAATTATAAACATTTAAATGGCGGTCCTGGCGGTGTTGGCGGTTTATATGTAAATCGAAAACATTTTGGGACGATGCCTGGATTGGCTGGATGGTTCGGCTCCAAAAAAGATAAACAATTCGATATGGAACATACCTTAACACCAGCTGAATCAGCAGGAGCGTATCAAATTGGCACGCCGCATGTGTTAAGCTGTGCACCTTTGATTGGGTCTTTGGACATTTTCATAGAAGCTGGAATTGAAAATATTCGTGAAAAATCACTGAAAATCAATCAATATTTAATGGATTTAGTCGAATTCGAATTGGAAGACATGGGATTTTTCATTGGAACTCCCAGAGAAGACATCCGCCGCGGAGGTCATGTAAGCCTTGAGCATAAAGAAGCTGCACGGATATGCAAGGCATTGAAAGAGAACGGTGTCATTCCCGATTTCCGTGCACCTAACATCATTCGCCTCGCCCCGGTTGCACTCTATACTTCTTATGCGGAAGTTTGGGAAGTTGTACAAATACTCAAGAAAATCATGTCAGAAAAACAATATGAAAAATACAAGAATGAGCGTGAAGTAGTCGCATAACCCGGAGTTCCGCCAGAGAGGGCTCATCCCTCAAATGGTTAATTAATTAGGGCAGGATAAAATCTTTTTTATAAAAAGGAGATGAACTATGGAGAAAAACAATACTCAATTGAACTTTAAAGATGAGCCAGAAAAAGGATTAAAGCGAGAGCTGAAAACAAGTCAGCTCTCCATGATCGCGATGGGCTGTGCCATCGGGACGGGGCTATTTCTTGGCAGCGGACTTGCGATTCAAGCGGCAGGGCCAAGTGTATTGCTCAGCTATGCTCTTGGGGCGTTCATTGTCTTACTATTGATGGGCTGTTTAGCCGAAATGACGGTTGCCCACCCTACTTCCGGATCTTTTGGGGCCATTGCGGAAAAGTACATGAGTCCAATGGCAGGCTATCTTGTCCGCTATTCCTATTGGATTGGCAATGTTTTGGCTGTTGGGGTTGAAGTAAGTGCAGTCAGCGTATATATGAATTATTGGTTTCCGAACGTGCCGGGAATCGTATGGATTTTGTTGTTTGCAGGTGTCCTGATTTATGTAAATGCTACCAGCGTGAATACATTCGCGACATTTGAGTATTGGTTCTCCTTTATTAAAATAAGTGCCATTGTTGGTTTTATCCTACTTGGAGCCTATGTACTGTTCGGTTCATCCGAACAGCCGCATATAGGACCGGAAAACTTCGTGAATGAAGGCGGTTTTTTCCCATTTGGTTTGAAGGGGATGTGGATAGCCGTATTTATTTCTTTATTCAGCTTTCTTGGAACTGAATTGATAGCGGTTACATCAGGGGAGGCAAAAGATCCGGATGCCGCCGTCCCAAAAGCATTAAAAGCGACTGTGTTCCGTTTATCCACTTTCTATGTGCTGACAATCGGCATCATGCTGATGATCGTTCCTTGGAAAACGGCCGGGATCGAGGTAAGCCCATTCGTAAAAGTGATGGAAATCCTGAACATTCCAGGTGCATCCGGGATCATGAACTTTATTATTCTAACGGCTGCCATATCTGCCATGAACGCTCAGCTCTATGCTTCAACACGGATGATGTTTTCATTGGCACGCGGAAAACATGCACCTGCTTTTTTAGGAAAGTTAAACAAAAGCGGTGTTCCTACGAAAGCCCTTGCTGTCTCTTCAACGGGGATTTTCATCGCTGCAGGCGTTCATGCGTTACTTCCTGGTTCATCCTATGCTTTCATGATGGGGATTTCCATGTTCGGTGCCATGTTCACATGGCTTATGATCTTCATTTCCCATTTGTTTTTCAGGGTGAAATGGGAGAAAACCGGCGGACGCAAATTACCTGTTAGGATGATCGGTTTCCCCTATTTAACGATACTAGGAGCCGTTCTTCTATTCAGTTTGATGATTACGTCATGGTTTACGGATTTCAAAATCATGCTTCAATTCGGGATTCCTTGGTTACTTTTTTTAGCTGTTGCTTATTTTATTTCAAAAGGAAGAAATATTAACCATAATGTAATGGAAGAATCTCTGGAAAAGAAGATAGAATAGAATGGCGGAATAAATAGTTTTTTGCGAAAAGTGAGGAGATTGCGGAATGAAGAATACAGATAAAAATGAACAAACAATAACGGGTCTAGAGAAAGAAATTCAAACCGACTTTCAAAAATCGATGTCCTATGGAGATTACCTCCACCTTGATAAGATTTTAACCAGTCAGCATAGATGCTCCGATCATCATGATGAAATGCTATTTATCGTTATCCATCAAGCGAGTGAGCTATGGATGAAGCTCATTTTACATGAATTGACAGCAGCAACTGAGTCCATCCGCCAAAACAAGTTGGAACCTTCGTTTAAAATGCTGTCTCGCGTTTCGAGGATTCAGCAGCAATTGATCCAGTCATGGAATGTCCTTTCAACTTTAACACCGGCTGAATACATGGAGTTCAGGGATAAACTGGGGCAATCTTCSGGATTCCAATCTTACCAGAATCGTTTGATTGAATTTGCATTAGGAAACAAGAATGTCCATACGCTATCCGTCTATCAGCACCAAACGGATTTATACGAGCAAATGCAGCAGGCCCTTCATGAGCCAAGTATATATGACGCGGCGATCAATGCTCTTGTGGCACGCGGATTACCTATTGATCAAGAAGCCCTCAGCAGGGATTGGTCCCAAAGATATGAACCAAATGCCAGTGTAGAAGAGGCATGGCTGACAGTTTACCGCGATGTTGAGCAATATTGGGACTTATATGAGCTGGGCGAAAAGTTAGTGGACATCGGCCACCAACAGCAATTATGGCGTTTTAATCATATGACCACAGTGGAAAGGATTATTGGTAATAAACAAGGAACGGGCGGATCATCAGGTGTAACGTATTTAAAGAGAGCACTGGATCAACACTTTTTCCCAGAGCTATGGAGTCTAAGAACGAAGCTATAAGATATTCAAGAAACAGCCAGTAGAGACGGAGGTAAATGCATGGGGACATGGATTGATATTTCACAACGTCTGGATGATAACGTTGCAGTCTGGCCTGGAGATACAACTTTCTCTTATAAAGTCAATTGGAGTAAAGAACAGAGCGGATCTGTCAATGTAGGTCAAATCAATATGAGTATCCATACCGGTACCCATATTGATGCACCTTTTCATTTTGATGATGATGGAAAAAGAGTGATTGATTTGGATCTCGACTTATATATGGGAAATGCCCGAGTTATCCATTTACCAAACAAGACAAGCATCGGAGTCGATGAATTAGCCGATATAGATCTACAAGGCGTTACCCGTCTGTTAATTCGCACGGATGCATGGAAGGATCGAAGTGTGTTTCCACAAACCATTCCACATATCCAGCCAGAATTAGCGGCATATCTTTCAGAACACGGCGTCCGTCTTATTGGACTTGATTTACCATCAGTAGATCCACTGGATAGTAAAGAGCTGTCTGCCCACCATGAACTTGCCGATCATGGCATTCACATTTTGGAAGGACTTGTATTAGACGGCATCGGACCGGGTAATTATGAGTTGGCAGCCCTCCCTCTTCCTTTGGTTGAAGCAGATGGAAGTCCGGTACGTGCTGTGTTGAAAAAGTCACCCTGACAAAATGTTTTCAAAAAACGAGCCAGATCAAAAACTGATTTGGCTTGTTTTTTTTGTAATCATTAACTATCAAATTTATCTCCCTAAATCACGTGCATCTATGTTATAATTTTCAGAATTCATCACTAAGAGTGGAGGTCCGAATATGGAAAACTTTTATCTCTTCATCATCATGTGCATCCTTCTCATCATCTTACCCGGTCCAGATACAGCAATAGCCACAAGGAACACCGTTACCGTGGGGACATCGGGAGGTTTTAAAACGATGTTCGGCACATGCTGTGCCCTGCTCATTCATACATCTGCTGCCGTGTTCGGACTTTCAGCAATCATTGTGAAATCCGCTTTATTATTTTCCATCTTCAAATATGCCGGTGCCGTTTACTTGGTATATCTAGGCTTCAAGACACTATGGGGATTAAGGAATAAGCAAGTGGCCGCAGCGGCGGAAACGACGGTCAAAAGTAAGTACGAAAACCAGTCATGCTTTAAGCAAGGGTTCCTTACCAATCTGCTGAACCCTAAAGTGGCCGTCTTCTTTTTAACGTTTCTGCCTCAGTTCGTGAATCCGGGGAATGATACGTTTTTACCGTTCCTGATCATGGGCATGACGTATACCGTTTTAACTGCGTTGTGGTTTGTATTTTATATCTATCTGCTGAACCAGATCAGTGCTTTTATGAAAAAGCCTAGAACCCAAGCGATATTCGAGGGAATAACCGGGACAGTCTTGATTGGTTTCGGGATAAAATTAGCTCTAGAAAAAGCTCATAATTAATTTGAACTGCACCCTAATTGTTAGACATTGGAGGTGCAGTTTTAATATATCGGGGTTTTGGTACAGGTGTAGGGATTTAAGTGCTTGCTGAGTTATGTTACAAAACCATAATTTGGTTTTTAATGCAAGGAGGAAAAAGAACATGACAACCATTGAAGTTAAGAAAACAAAAGATATCGGATTAGGTTCACTTTCTTTCGTGCTATGTTTATTGGGAATATTGTTTACGTTTGAATTTGGCGATAAGTCTTGCATGGGAGATCATATTTTACATGCTATCGGACTTAGCGCATGGTCAAATGGAGATTCAGGTATTCATTATACTGTGTTCTATTCGGCTATATTTTTCACCCCCTCCTTTATTATTGGTCATATATATCCTGATAATAGAGGAGCAAAAGCAGGGAAAATCATATCAGGCTTCCTATCAGTTCTCACCCTTTCAGCACTAATAACGTTTATTATCTCTTTTTTATCGGCCTGGGTATGAGCTCAATAATGCCGGGCTCATACCCCACTTTAGAGTTCAGTCACTCAACATACCCATTCACGAAAAATCCAATCGTTTCGAGCTCGTCCTCAGTTAAACCCCGCTTTAATTCTTTAGCCAATTCCTGCTCCATTAAAGCCCGGTTTCCCCGATGTTCGACCACCGCTCTGGCACATACTTTCATTAGCTTAAGCTCCGCCTCCATCTCCAGTTTCGTGCGAGGCTGATCATGATGGGAAAGTATATAGGTTTCGGCATCATAGGCTTCTATTTTCTTAAGAAGCAGCAAAGCCTGTTCAGCCGTATAATTCCATTTTTCCGCATAAAGATTGGCATACAGGCAGTCTCCCAGAAATAAGGTCTTTTCCTCCTGTATATAAATGATGCAGGAATCATTGGCATGGTCGCCGCCGACATGTTCGATGACACAGGTTATATTGCCGAGATCGATCGTCATCGTTTTTTCAAAGATGATATCGGGCAGGGGAAGGGAAATCTCTCTATTCGTCCCATGTTCCAATTTGATTGCATCGGCACAAAAGGCAATCTCCGTCCCTTCTTCGACACGTTGATCAAGGGCCCGATCTTCCCATGAAAGCTGCTGCATATCTTTAATGCCCGTGTATGTTTTTTCCTGACAAATCACCGGAATCCCGATATTCTCCAGTCCGAATACATGGTCCCAGTGGGAATGGGTAAGCACGAGGAAATTCCCGCTTATATCATTCCGGCGCAATTCGTCCTCAAAAAGCTGTGCATGCCTGACAGAGTTACCGGCATCGATGATGAGCGTTTTCTTGTTTCCCGTCACGGCGGCAAGAACCGGGCGATCCGTTTCCTGAACCGGCGGCAGGTAGGCAATATGTTTCGATAGGTGTTGTAATGTTTGCATGTTTCCGTTCTCCTTAATTGTTGTAGTTAGCTTGCTCAAGTATAGCAAATTACATATGTATTCATAAGATAATCTCCGCAAAAGGATAAAAAGACAACAATCACTGTGATTGCTGTCTTTTTAGTCATGTTTCAAATGAACCTATTGAAATATACCGTAATTTTCGATAGGGCATTTAAAAAGGTAGCCTTAAAAAAAGACTCTTCCCTTTTCCGATCTTCCGGCGGTTGTATATATTTTTTATTGTCCGCAATGAGTGTACTATTTTTGATCTTTGAATCGATGGCTCCTATTAACTGTGATGCAAATCTTTCACTATCGATGACCACCATCGATTCTGTATTTAAAAAGGCAGATCGAGAATCCAAATTGTAGGAACCTACTGCACTTAATCGTTGATCATAGACAATCGATTTACCATGCAAAGAATAAGGCTTTGAATATTCATATACCCTTGCCCCCGTCTCAACGACGCTATCCCTAAAAGCCAAGTAACCGGAAAAAGCGATCATGTTCGGGGTTGAGGCAGCCGAGTTGGTAAGTATGGTCCAATCAGCCTTTGAATCCAATTGCTTCGGTACATATTCCTTCAAGGCATCCGCAGGGACAATATAGGGGCTTTGGATGTATACCGATTGATTGGCGTTCGCAGCAATACCCAATAAAGATCTCCACACTATAGGGTATTTGTTGAACCGTTCGATCGGATTATGAATGAAGGACACTTTTTTAGTAGGTGTTGTAGCCTTGCTCCAATCGACGACTGGTTTCACGAAATCGGTTTCAGTGCGCAAAGCTTTGCTGTATTTTTTCACTAATGCATTTCTTTCGCGTTTTCCTTTTTCCGTTTGCCTTTTTGACAGGTCCGAAAAAACATCGCTCGTAAACGGATGGGTCCATAATTCATTCAAATAGTCCTTCATTTCAACGATTACACTATCTTTCTCCTCTTTAGCATTGAAAATGAGTACATCCCTGTCATAGACAAAATTCCTCGGCGGCTTGCTTGCTAAGTACTTATCGGCAATATTCCTCCCTCCGATGATGCCTAGCTTTCCATCTACCGTGATGATCTTGTCATGAAGGCGATTATGCCAGGTCCACGGCTTAAATGGCTTAAAGGTTTCATAGTATCTTAATTCAATGTTTTCATGTGAAGCCAATGCATAACGGGCACCGCTTAATTGACCTCTAAGCCCATGAGCCATTCCATCCAGAAGGATTCGGACTTTGACACCTCTGTCAGCCGCATCGATCAAGGCTCCAAGAAAAAGCTCGGTTGATTCACCTTTTCCAAAAGCATAGTAGGCGATATCGATTGAATGCTTTGCTTCCTGGATCATTCGCATTCTGGCGAGTCCCGACTCATAACCGTCTTCGAAAAGCAGGACACGATCCACGGTGGCTTCCTTCTCTCCCATGTATTCACTTACCTGTTTTATCGGCTTGTTTTCTTCTTTTTCTGCTTTGGGGAAAAGAACAACAGCCGTCACAACTACATAAAGGAAATATAATAGAAGAACAAGCAATAATCCCTTAATTGCCGTTTTTACAGTCATTGAGCACTCCCCCCTTTAAGCGATATTTTATTACTATTCGTAAAATGCAAAGACTCTATTCAACATCGGCAGGTTTGATACACACGACGGGGCAGCGAGCGGCGATGAGTGGAACCGGAAGAATTTTTTTCCTTTTAAATGTGACAAAGTGGTGAACATGAAAGCAGTTGCATAATATGATATTGAAGGAGGGATTTCATGCTTAAACAACCTGATAGAATAAGTATCTTCAATTATTGTTTTGCATTAGGGGTATCAGAGGTTTTCTTTTTATCCAGCTTTTATCTTTCCATTCTTGACGTTTCATTATTTGCGATCGCTTTGCCATTTTCCGCTTTATTTCTAATGTTCTCCTTGTACCTATTCCTTCGAACGCACAAAGCAGTTAAGACCTTACCCAACCAGGATGAACGAAGAAGGGAAATACATGCATTCTATCATCAATCTTTCGGGATTTTCACAATCATTTTTTTCACTTTACTTTTTGTTGCATTAGCCTTCATTCCCTTGCTCGATAACGGAGGGCATCTCTATCTTCTTTATTGTTTACCGATGGCCTTGCTTTGTATGATTCCTGCGATTGTTTCTTATAAAGGGATGAAATCATTCAAACTGGAAAACGGCAAGAATTTAACGAAAATCTAATTGATTTTACTTTTATTCAAGATTACATCCAGGTTTTTTAGTTGAATGTATAGGGAAAATGAGGATATAATAATAAATATAAAAAAAGACACTGGTTAAACCAGCGTCTCAATGAACAGCAAACTGCATAAAGAGCAGCGGCTTTCTGTGGTAAGTCAGTTGCTACTCGATCATGAAAGTAACCCTTTTCCTACATACATCTGGCCGGATGGTATGGAGGGGGTTACTTTTTTAATGTAACCGCGATTACTGCGACGATTAAAGAGGCAAATGAAATCATTAGCATCAGTCCGTCCATAATAGAAATCACCAGCKACACCCCCTTTCTGAAAAGGAGTGACCGCTGCCCACTATACCAAATTGCTGTCCATTTACTATTATATCTGTATTTACTTGTTATTTATAGCCAAAAATGGATGCATTTAGTCTTCTTGATGCTTTACATAAAAAAAATCCCACTTAAAGTGAGAACCATTTTTGCATGTAGCATGTATTCCTTTATTGTTCCACTACACGGCCATCTTTATAAATGTGGAACCACCCAATCGTTCCTGTGCCGCCTTGATCGATCCAATCTTTATTAGCTGCTTTAAAGTTGTAATATGATTTTCCCTTGCCATCTTTCAGCAATCTGCCATCACCGCTGAATACGATGTTGCTGCCCAGCTTCTTCTTCCCTAACGCGATCGCGTCTTTCTCCGTGAACTGTCTTCTTTCCACCTTATTTTCATCTAAAGCAGCCCATGTCTTCGGTCCGACGATACCATCTGAAGCTAAGTTATGATCCACTTGGAACTCCCTTACCACATTTTGTGTTTGGGTACCGAAAATCCCATCAACACCTACATGATATTTAACATCTTTAAGGCTTTGCTGTAAGTCTCTTACATAACTTGAACGTGAGCCTTTCTTGAGGGTCGGGCGCGTTTCCGCCTTCGTTTCGATTTTCTGGATTTGACTTCCCTTTGATGCCGCTTCGGTATTTGAAGTCCCCGTTCCTAAAGGGGCCAACATCAAGGCAACTGTTGGAATCATGACCAATAATTTTTTCTTCAACACATATAACCTCCATTCAAATGATCACTCCTGCAGGTTTCTGACACTTCCCTTGGAGCCCATTCATTATAACGCAAGGAGTTATTTTATTGGTGTTTTATTACTTTAATTATAAAAAATGGTAAATATGATTCACAGGAAGTGCCGAAATGGAATCCCATTATTGACAATGCACCATCCTCATTCATAGGCTATATTTATATATATTAGTAATCATGCTCTGATCGAATACCTATCCTGATGTTGGTCCTATCTTTAGGCTATACTCTTTCATTCAACTTTGATTTCATTTCTACGTTCCATATACCATTTGTAAAACAAATCAGCCATCTCGAAAGATACATGGTCAATACCAGCATGCTGCACCGGTTTAGCCCGGTTGATTGTCCCAATGGAGGCAAGGCCGAGCATTTTTTGAATGAGATTTCGGGTTACGTTCACTTCAATGATCTTATCTCGTTTTGACACGAATAAAGACGTGGTGAAACTCCCGGTTTTGAATTGAATGAAGTCATTGTTCAAAATGTAGCAGGTATTGAAGAAATCTAATAACCTTGAAACAACAATAATTATTAACAGGATAGCAGATAGAATCCACCAAGCTTCCTCCACTTTCAGAACAGTTGGCTTGAAATAAAATAAGAGAATTGTTGCTATGATCCAGAACCAGCTTGGCCACAGTACGCGCACCCAAAAGGATTTTATCGGAAGGGGAGTCATCTTCTGTGATATTTCATAAAATGGCAATATTTCCGAGACTATTTCATATGCCCGTTTAACAGGTAGATAGGGATAGAGTGAGTTTATTTCAAGCATATCTTCGTCAGAACTCAAACCACCTGCACTTGTCAGTTTCACTTCGGCAAGTCCGAGCAACCGTTTCATGAAGGACTGTTTAATTTCAATTGCCTGCACTTTTTCTTTGGCTATAGAAAAGGCAGTTTCATCGATAAGACCTTTCGTAATGTAAATTCGATCATGGTCTGAGGAAATTTGATAATTCCCATATTTTAAAAATGTCCTCACTATTCCGAAAGTGATAGAAGCAATGACGAAAACAATGATGATGATCGTCATCATCCACCAAGAGCCTATTAGCTTTTCAAAAATTCCCACTGCTTTATTTTCCACATGAAAGATTTCATTGATTTTGAAATAAAAAGAACTAATAAAAGGAATAAGGACCAGAAAACTAAGAGATGTAAAGGACGCTTTTATAATATCCTTTTTTGTCGGCTTATAATGATTGGTCCGATTTGAGATCTCTTTTTTAACTTCCTCTTCAACAGAAGGAATATATTTACATTCGTTAGCATGAATGGTTACTAATTCTTCCTTAACAGTACTTTTCATATGCATTTCCATTCGATTTGCTTCCTTTTGAGAAATGACTTCGAATCTAACAGCAGCATCCTCACCTGTTATACCTGTTTCAAAATTAACGGAAGTCACTTTAAAAATCCGATGGAATAAAGACGTATGACGGTTGACGTTTTGAATTTTAGAAAAAGGAATGGTTCGTTCAGATTTACTGAAAATACCTTTGTATAGATGAAAGGAACGATAATCAAGTTCGTATTTATGGGTGAACCATTTTAAAATAATTGAAATAAGTGTTACTCCGAAAACTATAAAAAAAACAACCCTGCCATATATGATGAAGGTGGATTCAGAACCAGCTTTGATCACAAAGAAATAAATGACAAAGAAAATGGAATTCCTGACTAATTTACAGAAATTAAAAAGCATAAGAAGTGGATTGTACCGTTTTGCTGTCATCATTGCTCCACTTCCTTAATTTTTGCATATTGGGCAATCTGATTCCTTAACTTGATAGCAACCTCTTTTGGTAGAGCTGGTATCGAGTGAGAGGAACCCATCGTTTCAATTGAAACTGAACAGAGTCTGTATTTTCTAAGTAACGGTCCTTGTTTGGTTGCAACCGATTGAATTTTTGTCATTGGGACAAGTTCATGTACTTCATTTAGTACACCAGATTTCAATTGTAAAAACTCTTCATCTACATCAAAGCGCCAGTTTTTATAAAGAAGAAAAGGACTGATCAATGACCAGGCTGCACCTAAAACAGAGATAACTGTAATCCCAATCAGAATCCAACCGATCCACTCTTTCCAAGAAAAACGACAATCTAGGTAAAGTAAGACTCCAAGAATGATGAATGCGATTAGATTCGTAATCGTTTCACTTAACATCCACACTTTTATCGCATCCTTGGATAATCTTTTCTGAGGTAAGCTTATTATAGAATTAATAAAATCACCGCCTGTATTTTTAAATCAATGTGCTTTATAAAAAACTTATATTCATTTAACCTATTCGGCCAAGAAGATTTCTTCTAGTGATGGTTCTTTTACTTTTACACGCAAGATATCAACCTTACACTGATTGAAAGCTCGGATCATGTCAGCAATCTTTTTCTCATCATCAATATTGATAGTCATGTAAGGATCTTTCATTTCCAGGTCTGTACCTACTGACTCCAGCCACTGATGTAATTTCACTTGTTCTGATTTCGGCACCGAAGAATGCTTAAGCTTGACCGTTATCGTCGACCTATATATTTTCCTGAGTTCTTCCATTGTGCCAATATTAACAATCTGACCTTCTTTCATAATCGCTATTCGGGTGCATATTTTCTCTACTTCATAAAGATTGTGGGAAGTCATGAAAATAGTCGCACCTTTTTTTTGCAGATCCTTGATCAGCTTTTGAATATGGATTGCGGATTCCGCATCCAAACCTGAAGTTGGTTCATCAAGAAAGATCAGCTCAGGTTCATGGATGATGGCCTGTGCAATTCCAAGCTTCTTTTTCATACCGAATGAAAATTTAGCGGCTTTTTTATGAGCATGAGATTCAAGACCAACTAACTGCAGGACTTCCATACACCTATCTTTTCCTGCTGGATTTCCTGAAAGAGCTGATAAAAATTTCAAATGCTCCACTGCCGTTAACGAGCCATATAATGTGGAGTAATCAGGCATTACCCCAATCCTCTTCTTTACTTGATCATTTGAACCTTTTACACCTAAGAGTGAGTATGTTCCAGAGTTGGGTTGAATAATGCCGGTTAACATATTGATGAAGGTTGATTTACCAGCTCCGTTACGGCCTAGAAATCCAAAGATTTCTCCTTTTTCCACGATAAGATCAATTCCTTTTACGATTGGTACCGCTCCATACGATTTCTTTAACTGAGTTGTTTCTATGGCGTTCATCAGCATTCCCTCCTTTTGAAAATCAGATTGGCGATAACGAGCATGATACCTGCTAATATAATAATCACCAAAAAGGTATAGTCTTCCCTAATCAGATAATAATAGGGGGTTATGAATTTTATCCAACTCACCCAAACATTCGACGTAAAGGAAACCCATAATCCAATGATAGGAAAAGCTACCCCAACCATGATTCCAAGGAACATGGTAAATCCAGGCTTAGGAATGAGAACGGAAAGTAAGATTGTTAAGCCTATTTGGTAGGTTAATAAACTCATTGTCTGAGTAAAGATAAAAACATCAATCTTCTGGGAAAAGATGCTGGTAAGCAAGAAGGAGGTCGTTAGGCAAATAAGCCAAAATAGCCAAATACCTAAAAACTTCCCCAGTATAATGGAGGTTCTTGAAGTTCTTGTCACTAAAAATCGTATAGTGCGTTCGTGTGTTTCTCTGTTTAGGCTATCGTGTGAAAGGCCCATAACAAATAATTGACCAAAAAATAATATAAGGATCAAAAGACCAACTGTGTGTATATTTTCAGCTTCCCTCGCTGTAAGTTCAATCCCAGACGTTAATAAATCGGAAAACTTGGCCGAATAATAGGAGGTAGCTAATAACATCATTACAATAATAACTGATTTAATTCCTTTAAATAAGCTGATAAATTCTCTTTTTCCAATAATATACATACTAAGTCTCTTCCTTCCTGTTCATCACTTAAGGACTATTATAGGCGTTCTTTCTTAAGCTATCAGAAACTCCACCTTAATTTTTCCTTAATTATTAAATAATTGGTAAACGAATGATATGATAATTTATATATCATAATAGAATGGGAGTATCCATATGCAAGAGACACAAATATTAATTGTAGATGATGAAAAAGCAATATTACATATGTTAACAACGATTCTAAGAAGAGAAGAATTCAAATATATAGATTCAGCATATACTGCTGCGGATGCTTTGTCCTTATGTCAAACAAAACGATATGACTTAATCCTTTTGGATGTTATGCTCCCAGATCGCAGTGGTTTTGAAATTTGTCCGCTCATTAGAGAAACCACCGATGCCCCCATTTTCTTTCTTACGGCACGTTCAACAGATTTGGATAAACTTTCTGGATTTGCATTAGGCGCAGACGATTATATTACAAAACCCTTTAATCCACTTGAGGTTGTCGCAAGGGTAAAAGCACATTTACGGCGTCATTCAGGAAAGGTTTCACACACTCCCCAAACGTTTTACCAATACGGACAAATCCAAGTAAACACTCTATCTGGAGAAGTGACCGTGAATGGCAGGACAGTAGAATTGCCTGCACAGGTTTACCTGCTACTGCTATTCTTCTGTAAATATCCCAATCAGCTTTTTAGTAAAAGCCAGATTTATGAAAAAGTGTGGGGCGAAGAATTTTTAGGTGAGGATAATACCGTTATGGTCCATATTAGTAAACTTCGGGAAAAGATTGAGGACAATCCAAGTAAACCACGTCATCTTATTACTGTAAGAGGACTTGGCTATAAATTTATTTCTGATGGTAGTAAACATGAACATTCATAAACGCTTTATTGTACAGTTTTTTATCCAATTAATACTTGTTTTCATCATATTTTTCTTTATTCTATTGTCCATTTGGGCGATCATTGGCTTTTCCATCATGAATGACGAGGTTACACAAGACTTATCAAAGGCAGATAGCACTTTCTTTTCTGATAGGATTACGATACAAGGTAAAAAAGTGACATTCGATGACGAATTAAAACAGCTGGCAAAGAATCAGAATGGCTGGCTCCTAGTCCTGACAACAAAAGGCGATGTCATTGGAGCTTACAATACTTCAGAAAATGTACCTTCACATTTTAATAAGGGCGAACTTGCTGGTTTAATGCTACAAAATAGCTCTGACCCTGTGGAATACTTCCATTGGAAATTAGATGAAGCGTATCCGAAGCCCCAGTTACTTATATTCGGTAGAAAAAGTTCTGAGACTAGTCTGTTAAACGAGGTTAAGACAAGTGTCGATTGGAAAAATCATCAGCTTAATCTTTCCGCTGCCACTCTTAAGCAAATGGATGAGGAGGGGGGCTGGGTTCAATTAATCAATTCGACCGGTAAGGTATTAGATGGTTATGGCAGCGAAAAGGAAGGGACCTCATACACGAATCAGGACCTTCAAGCCTTATCAGGGAGTGAACAAGATTCAGTTGATGCTTTCTTTGATGCAGAGACAGAACAGACAATAATTGTGGGTATAAACCATTCAGGTTCGACCTCTCTAGAAGAAAACTTGTTCAAAAGGATCAGTAAAAGTATTTTAATCATTTTTATAGCGTTATTTCTTCTATTGTTAACGGGTACTTTCTGGTATGCACGTAAATTTGGGGTTCCTTTGATTACGATGATGAAATGGATTCAAAATCTTGGAAGTGGTTTATATGAACAGCCGCTCGATCTTCATCAACGCCCTATCTTGTTAAATAAAAAAGGAAAGTTAAAAAGGAAATATCGGTTATATAAGGATCTGATTACAACACTTTTACAGTTAACCGAGACCCTGCATCAAAATGAAAAACAACGAAGAAAAATGACTCAAACCAGGGATGAATGGATAAGCGGTCTTTCTCATGATTTAAAAACGCCTCTTGCTTCCATATCAGGTTATGCTCAAATGCTAGAATCTGAAGATTACTCGTGGACAGAAAGAGAGACAAGAGAATTCGCCTTAATCATTGCCGAAAAGTCAGGATATATGATGGAATTACTTGAAGACCTAACATTAACATACCGTTTAAGAAATCAAGCTCTGCCCATTGTGAAAGAAGAAGTGGATATCATTGAATTCATACGCAGAACCATGATCCATTTCATAAATGATCCGGCTAACAACGATATGAAATTCGTCTTCCAGCCGAAAAACGAAACAGCTATAGCATCCATCGATACCAAATGGTTTCAACGGATTATTGATAACCTAATTGCGAATGCAATCCATTATAATCCTGCTAGTACTACGATCACAGTATCTATTTCGCCTATTGAGCAGCACCTTCTCATTATTACGATTGAAGATGACGGCATAGGTATGGACAATGAAACTCTAGATAGGCTCTTCCAGCGCTATTACCGAGGTACCAATACAAGTGATTCCGGGCGTGGAACTGGTCTTGGGATGGCCATAACGAAACAATTGGTTCACCTTCATGGAGGATCGATTAATGTAAAAAGTTCTCCGCAAAGAGGCACAACCGTTCGAATCATTCTCCCTGCCTAAACTAGATGAAAAATAGGCTAGCAGAAATTCATAAGTGTACATTTGAATCAGAGTTAAAGTTCAATCAGATTGGATAATGTCATGATTTCGAAATGTTGGCGTACCCCAAATAGAATTACATATGTTGTTCACAGGCAGGAAGTGACACTTGAATAAAAACAAAATCATCCCCTATAGGAGATGATTTTGTTTTTATTGATTTTCTGGCTGTTGTTGATTCTGCCCTGGCATCCCAGTCCCCATCCCCATCAAGTTCGTGGCAAGCGGCACCATATTTTTCATTTTCCCGCCATTTCCACTCAACATTTGATAAGTGGCTATACCTACTCCGACCGAAGCGACAACTGGTAAAATTTTATCCATGTTTGCTCTCATTTACATCACCTTATTTTATATATTTTTGTTCATTGCCTGAACTATTATATCTTGTTCAAAAAAAACCAAAAAATTCAAGATGTTTGTTACCAAAACAATTAGTAATAAAAACATGTTATGTAGGGAAAATTCACTCAGGAGGGCCAATATGAAAGTATTCTTCGAATGAGGTGAATATTCATGCCAATGTTAGATGCGGACGGTATCAGCTTGCATTATTCTGTTAGGGGTAAAGGGGTTCCTATTGTTTTTATCCATCCTCCTGTACTGACCAGTGTGAATTTCGAATACCAATTGGAGAAATTATCCGAAGAATTCAAAGTTATCACTTTTGATATTAGGGGTCATGGAAGAAGTCAGTATTCAAGACAGCCAGTAACTTATCCCCTGATTATAGAAGATATCAAACATCTGTTGGATCATTTGAAAATCAAAAAAGCAATGATATGCGGATACTCGACAGGCGGCTCCATCGTTTTGGAATTCTTGCTGAGCTGTGCCGATAGGGCTCTGGGTGGCATTGTAATAGGCGGAATGTCTGAAGTGAGGGATACATCTTTAAAGCAAAAGATTTCTTTAGGCATATCACTTGCCCAGAAAGACGCAGTTCCCATTCTTGCGCTTTCCATCTCATGGAGCAATTCAAATACCATTAAGCTGTTCAACAAAATGTTTAATGAAGCCCTAAAAGGAGATGCCCGAAATATCGAGCAGTATTACCATTATAGTTTGCATTATAACTGTACCCATCAGCTTGAGAAAATCAATCTTCCCACTTTGCTGATCTATGGCAAACAAGATAAACCAATGTATCGCTATGCCCATTTATTGCATGAAAAATTGCCCTATACGGAATTAAGATTCATTGATCATGTAAAGCATCAAATCCCTACAAAAGCGGCTAATCATTTAAATGAAAGTATTAAGCACTTTATCCATTCACAATCCGATTGATTTTTCCGATTGTGAATTTCAATCTTTTGCTATGTACATATCATAAATTTATGGAGTGAAAAAATTGGGAAGAGATAAAAGTAGACTGATTCATTTATTATTTCTATTGCTAGTCACTGCAGTGTTTATTTGGTCAGTGATTAAGCCTGAAGGATACTTGATATGGACAATGGAAGTCCTTCCTGCAGTTGTGTTTCTGATTTATGTAATCGCTACATATAATAAATTCCGCCTCACTACATTATCCTATTTCGTTATTGCCGTTCTTTCAATTACCATGTTCATCGGTGCCCATTATACGTACACAAAAGTTCCCCTATTTAATTGGATAAAAGATCATTACGATCTAAACCGGAACCATTATGATCGGTTTGGTCATTTTCTAAAAGGTTTACTTGCAATTGTGATTAGAGAAATAGTAATACGTAAAACTCCCCTAACAAAAGGACCGTGGTTATTTGCTGTCACAGTAAGTTTTGCGCTTGCCATTGGAGCACTCTATGAAATCATCGAATGGATAGCTGCCATCATTTCAAAAGGAAGAAAAGCTTCAAAGGACTTTTTAGGAACACAAGGTGATATTTGGGACGCCCAATGGGATATGGCGTTAACCTTGATCGGCTCTATTATCGTATTGTTCACCTTGTCCAAACTTCATGACAAGCTGTTGCGAAAATTGAAAAATTGAATTAAAAAAGAGTTACCTATATAGATCACTCTTTTTTAATCAGGATTTGATTGTTAATATGATGTTCCATATGTTCGAGATAGTCTTTTATTAGCCACTCCATTGATTTTAGTTGATTATTTCCTATATCACAAAGATTAGATAATCTATCATTTGGTGTATTCGTTATTATATGAATGATTTGCTTATTTAAAGTACAAAAAAGGTTAACGATCTCATCCAATGGTCGCTCTTGGTAATTCTGGACTAATACCCATTGGTCTTGATTATATGATTGTATAACATATGGGTGTTCTTCGTACTGAATCTTGATGAACCTATTCATATTGTTCAATGCAGCATCGCATAGATGTCCTAAAATCTCTTTTTTGGACCATTTGTGTGGCATTGGCCGATGATTTAATTCTTTTTCTGTCATCCGGTTGAACTCTTCTGGTATAAAACCAATCCAATGATTGATTCCATCTATTACATTTTTCAATTTGCACTCCCCCTAAGTTTTACCTAAAGGATTTTTATTCGGCAACCAACCGGATAATACCTCCTTCTTTTGTTGAATATAATCAACATCGTTCAATAACAGAACCAAAAGAAAAAACCGAAATCAACAAAAGGATTTCGGTTCAGACTATAGAGTTTTACATGCAGTTTTTTTCTAACAGACATGCCAGTTGATTTCAGAAATCCGCTCCCTTTCCGCCGACTGCCTGCCAAGCCTCCTCGACGCAAGCGTCTCCGGGGTCTCGGCTAGCCAGTTTTTCGGCAGGAGTGTCGCATATTTCTTCCATCCATTAAGGATGACAGGAAAAAAACATGAAGGATAACCTTGTCTTAAAYAKGGKTTGGAAKGTGTCCAGCCTACAGTTTCTTCTTAACAAACGTTCCAGTTGATTYCAGAAATCCGCTCCCTTTCCGCCGACTGCCTGCCAAGCCTCCTCGACGCAAGCGTCTCCGGGGTCTCGGCTAGCCAGTTTTTCGGCAGGAGTGTCGCATATTTCTTCCATCTATTAAGGATGACAGGAAAAAAATATGAAGGATATCCTTGTCTTAAATAGGGTTTGGAATAAGACGAGCCAGCAGTTTTTTCTTTTAAAACACAAAGTTGATTGGAACGAAAGGTACGAGACTCCTGCGGGAAAAGCGTGGCAAGGGAGACCCCGGAGGCGCGCCGAGGAGGCTCCCTGACCGCCCGCGGAAAGCTAGTGACTGAAGTGGAAATCTAAATTTTACACCGCAAAAAAAAACTGTGGGCAAATTGATTTCTATCTTTTTAAACAAAGTTAATTGGAACGATGTTCGAGACTCCAGCGGGGAATGCGTATCCAAGCTGTGACCCACAGGCGCAAAGAGCTCCGAGGGCAGATCACCCTTGGAAAGCTAGTGACTGGAGGCAAMGTTCAAATTTTGACCAATCATGATTGTACTTGCTTACTGCCCTTTTTTTCATTGATGGCTTTTTGATCGATTTTTGTATAGATGCGTTCCACTTCGATTTTGTCATGCAACAGAAGCTCGCGGTTTTCTTTTAGCAGTTGAGTATAAGATTTCCTTCTCCTAGACATTTTTTTATTCACCTCTCAAGTGATTGAATTCCTTCTGTAAAACTACGATTGGAAGCTCGTATAGTTGTTTATTATATTTTTTAAAAATCCCGAATTTCAGAAGTTCTTGTATAAGTTCTTCTTTTTTTGCTTCTCCCTTTGTACTTGATTGGGTAATCATCAAGGACCCTCCTTAACAAAAATACAGACTTTTGGTATTTGGGGCTGCCTAGCATCCGATCCCACATGAAGAATCTCCACTTTTTCCTATTGCTTCCCCATATAAGGGCATGCTCTGCAAAGTCTTCGCATTTCCTACATTGTTCGTATGTACTGCTTTCTTGGTGTATTTTCAATACTCGATCATATACGTCAAATCCAAATCGCTTCATTTTATCGGAAAGGATATCTATCGCGGCGCAGGGCTTCGAATGGGTAAGGTCGCCAGCACCAAAGTATGCAACTTTCACTCCAGCAAAGTCCACTTGGTCAATTTCTTCATAAAACTCGTTTGCTTCATACGGTACATCTTCAAGATTCCATGTATATAAACCAATAAAGGCCAAATCAAAATCCTTTAAAGCATCAACTTCAACAGTATCCAATCTTTCCATATATACTTCACAGCCGACAGCCTTCATTCTATTCTTTATGTTTATAGCCATTTTCTCGGTATTATCGGATAAACTGACATAACCAATGAATACCTTCACCTATATCACCTTCCTAATTGAGAATCAATTTCATTACACACTTCACTATAAATGAAAATGATTCTCATTGTCAATTATTTACCTCCGTTAATTATATTAAGCAGTCCTTCTTCATCTTAAAAATAATATAAATGTCCTAAAAATTAAGTAAAAAAACAAAAATGTCTAGGTGAAAAAACCTATATTTTCACAAAAAATCATGATACACTATGTAATAATTTAACAAGGTTTTAGTTATTTTGAGGTTAAATAAAAAGGCTGTTTTCRCATACTTTGTTGCTATTTACCAAGTAGTGCGGTGTGGTTGATTTCCCCTCCAGATGCTCGCTTTCCGCGGGGCGGGCGGTGAGCCTCCTCGGCGTAAACGCCTGTKGGGTCTCACCTGTCCCGCTGCTCCCGCAGGAGTCTCGCACTTCCGCTCCAATCAACCTTAAATAGAGTCGTTTTAAAAACAACAATCTTTACGAAAAGAGCCAATAAAAAACATACTAGGTGGGCTACTAATGGAATGGTTGAAACCTTGTGAAGCTAATAATCAGTTCGAAAACAATACAGACGGTTTTTCAGATTTCAAGATCAGGGAATTTACCCCTAATTCAAATTCCGAAAAAAAATATTCACTATTAACTCAATTCTTTTTACTGTTGGGTTGCCAAGATGAAAGTAGTGTTACTTCGTTATTTGTCGATAGAATTGATAATCAAGTCATCGAAGAAATTATTATGCATTTTGACAACACCAAGATTTTATTAGAAAACGAAGTACCATCAGAAATAATGTTAAATAAGCCGAATCAAGAATCTCTCTCCTTGATCAGGTCGAGTCACATAAATCCAATAATAAAAAATCTATATGGGACAATTAGCAAATCACAATATGAATGGAAACCACAAAAATCATACAAGATAATACCAGAATTTATAGAGAAATACGAAGATATGGAGTTCGATAAGGTGTTAGCTTATTTAAAAAACACATCAAAGGGGCCAATAATCTCGCTCTCCTTATACAATTGGACTTTAAAAGCTTGCTTAAAAGATACTTTTGCCATTAGATATTTCACGCATAAGTGTAAAAATGCTTATATATGGGTTGATGATTCTAATATTGTTTCTACAATTCAACTAGAAGTACATTAAAATACCCCTTTTATAAAACAGTAAAAGAAAAGGTTTTATAAAAGGGGTTCTTCTGTAAGTATTCTAATCAAGCCCTATATTACGTAGCTTGAAATGACCTTACTGTTGTAAATTCTCATTTCCCTGACAGTAAAAACTTTATTAGCAATTCACCTTACCATCACATTGCAAGCCATCAAATTCATTCCGTTTATTTTTTGCTTCTTCCTTCTCAATGACTTGCGCTAGCCTTTCTTTGCTGGCTAGTCCTTGAATGACTTCATCACCAATAATAAAAGTCGGGACAGCCCTGATATCTGCTTCTTCATAAGCATGTTTGAGTGCTTGCTGGTGCACTTCCCGATACTTTCGGGACACTAACGCTTCTCTAAAGGCATCTATAGGAAGCTCAACTTCACCCGCTAATTTTGTCAATACTTCAATATCTTCAATATTTTGTTCCTCTTGAAAAAACGCGGTAAATACTCTGTTGTGGAATTCGTTCCCTTTTCCGTGCTCCTTTGCAAAATGGCAGCCTTCGAATGCCAAATGTGTATATGGATGCGGGGAGACACGGGGTAAACGCATATCAACCCCTAGCTTTTTCGCAACAGGAAGAATGTAAGAGTCCCATGAATTCAACTTATCGGGTTCCTTCCATGGATCAATTTTCGTATATGGACTCGGACGCAATTCAAATGGCATCCATTCCACTTCTACATCCTTTTCCTTCACGATTTCGTCCAAAGGCCCTTTACCTAAAAAACAAAAAGGACAAATAAAATCAGAATATGCTTTAATTTTCACTGTCATCATATATTCCCTCACTTTTCAATATCAGTTAAACTTGTAACCAAACCAGTTACAACACAGAGCAAAAAAAATCAATATAATTACATGGCATTCAGTAACTGTACAATCGATTGCTTCCTGCGATTGTTTACCACCTGCTGTAATCATTTTAGTTACAGGTTGGAGGAAAGTCAACCATTATTTTTTAAAGAAAAAAAGTTTGTAAAGAAAATGTCGCTTTCTCTACAAACTTTTTTATATCATATCCTTACATCTCGATTTGTTCGTTAACGGGTTCTCTCTTTTTCCTTCTCTGTTTTTTCGATTTTTTATAGTACAGCAATTCGTATATACATGGAATGACGATCAGTGTGAGCAGTGTGGAAACAGCTAGCCCGCCAATGACAACGATCGCCAAGCTTTGTGAAACCAAGCTTCCTGTTTCCGCCTTTTTATATAAAAGCGGCAGCATGGCACAAATCGTTGCTACAGCCGTCATTATGATTGGACGGAATCTTGTGGCTGTCGCTTCGACGATCGCTTCACGGATGATCATTTTTTCTTCGTTTTGTTTGACTCGATCCAGAAGCACAATCGCGTTTGTCACAACAATTCCAATTAACATGAGAGCACCCAGCAGTGCTGTAACATCAACTGGAATTCGACTGATGACCAATCCTAATACCGCTCCAATGGCAGCGAATGGCAAGGAGAATAGAATGGCAATCGGTGCTTTGATCGATTTAAAGGTTATAACCATGATTAAAAAGACAATGCCGATCGATATTAACATCGTAAGGAATAAATCGGAAAAATCATCTGTCTGCTGAGCACTGGCTCCGCCGACTAAAATCTCTACATCATCCGGAATACTAAGGCCTTTGTTCTCTTTATCTCCAAAGATCTCGAGATTTATTTTACTTGCAATATCGGACAGCTTAGCCGGATCGACCGTTGCCGTTAATTGGAGATATGTTTCTCCATCTTTATGGAACTGCATTGTTGCGCTCTCTTCGCTCTTTAAAGAAGCAACTTTTGACACTGGGGCTAGACCCCCGTCTGTCATGATCGGAATGCTTTTTAAATCCTCTGGTTTTTTAGGATCCAAGATTGGTTCAAGGACGACAGGAGTTTGCTTATCCTGTAAAGTTATATGGCCGATAGGCGTTTTATTAAGCATGATACCTAATTGTTGGCCGATTTGTTCTGTATTGCCTTTAGCTGGATCTACCGTGAATGAATAAATGGTTTTCTTTTCATCCTGGTTCGTTGTAACCTCTTCGATTCCTTTAATGTCCTGAATTCTTTCTTTGACATTATTGGCCGTCCGTTCCAAATCTTCAACATTACTGCCGATCACATCTATCGTAATGTTCGTCTTTGATGCTCCCATCATAAAGGAAGAGGCTTGGGCAGTAAGCTTCGCATCAGGATAGTTTTCTTGTTCCTTTTCCATTTTTTTCAGGATTGCATCTACATTTGCTTTATCCTTTACCAGGATGCCGAAAATCGCTTCTGTAGGTGATGCGACTTCGCCATATTGTGCTGTCTCGGGCGAGTTTCCTAATTGCATGAAAATATCATCC